>JBOFUS010000237.1:0-8939 GCA_051652685.1 Beijerinckiaceae bacterium | reverse complement strand
GCTTCCAGTGCGCGCGATGCGGCGTCCTCCAGCGCGCGCAACGCCGTATCGCTGTCAGGCGTGGTCTCCAGCCGCTCGGCCGCCGCCGCCAGCGGCCCGGCCGCGATAGCGAGCGCCGACCCCTTGATACGGTGCGCGATGTCTGCCCGGCCGGAGCCAGAGGCGGCAAGCGCCGCCTGCACCAAAGGTGGAGTCTGTTCGAGGAACATCTGAAGGATTTCGGCGCGCAGTTCCGCGTCTTGGAAGGTCTGGGCGGCCAGCGCCGGCATGTCGATCGAAAGGTCGGGCATCTGTATATGAACGCCGATTCGCGTGCCGGCGTTAACGAAGTTTTCTGAATTGTTAACCGGAAGTTTGCGCCTGAGGCCCCTTCGCGGTTAAAACACCCTTGGCTCTCCATGAGCCGGAATTGCGCCCAGTGTGTGTTCAAGCCGTCCGAAGGCCCCCGGAGCGATCCGGGAAGGACAGGCTAGGCAAGTTTGGTCGCAATTCTCCAGATGTGGCGTAGTGAGCGAGGCGACCCATGGCCAAGGCGCAAAAGACCCCCGACCCGGCGGAAGCCGCCCTTTCGGCTATCGAGGAGGCGCTGAATGCTGCGCCCGCCTTCGACGGCGACGCGGAGGCCGCTGGCAAAGCGCCGAGGCTTCCCAAGGTAGATGCGCCCGCGCCTTCCGTCGAGCTGCCATCGGCCGACACGGCAGGAAGCCGGGCAGCCGATCCCCACGTAGTTCCGCCCGTCACAGCTCCTCCCGTCATGGCCCCGCCGTCCCGCACCTCGCCGGTAGCGCCTTCCCGCCCCGCCGCCAATGACGATCTCCGTCAGGCCGGTTTCACCATGAGCGCGCTGAACCAGCGCGCATCGCGCGGGCCGGTCTGGCTCGCTTTCCTGCTGTCGCTCGGCTGGGCTGCTGCTGCTGCTTATTATGTCTACACGGCACATCATCCGCGTATCGAGGCGTCGGGCGGCTATCTGGCACCCGAGCATCTGCCGTTGCTGGTGGCCATCGCGGCTGCGGTGCTTCTGCCCATCGTGTTCTTTTTCACCATGGCCAGCATGGTGCGGCGCGCGCAGGAAATGCGCATCGCCGCACGCGCCATGACCGAGGCCGCCATGCGCATCGCGCAGCCGGAGGCCATTGCCGCCGACAGCGTGTTCTCGCTGGGACAGGCGATCCGCCGCGAAGTCGCCTCGATGGGCGACGGCATCGAGCGGGCTGTCGCCCGCGCGAGCGAACTGGAGGCCCTTGTCCACAGCGAGGTTTCACAACTCGAGCGCTCCTACACCGACAACGAACTCAAGATCCGCATGCTGCTCGACGAACTGGCGAGCCAGCGCGAAGCGATCAACAACAACGCCGGTGCCGTGCGCAGCGCCATCATGGGCGCGCAGGAAAGTCTCTCGTCCGATCTGCAGGGCGTGGCACAGCGCATCACCGACAGCGTCACGGCCGCCGGACAGCGCGTCACCGGTTCGCTGGATGAGCGCCGCGATCAGATTTCGGCGTCGCTGTCGCGCACCGGAGACCAGATGATCGACCAGATCACCCAGCGGTCGTCGGAACTGATCGACCGGCTTGCGACCACCGGCGAGAGCGTCAATGACAAGATCTCGGCGACCAGCAATACCGTCACCGAAACAATCATGCAAAGCGGCCTGCGCCTCGTTTCCGAAATTTCGGAGCGCGGTGCCGATATCACGGCCCGCATCGAGCAGAGCGGCGGCGAGGTTACGAGATCGATTGCTGACACCAGCTTCAGCGTGACGGACGCGATCATCCGCAACGGTTCGGAACTGGTCGCGGTGATCACCGAGCGCGGCGGCGAGATCAGCAGCCGCATCGAGCAGAGCGGCAGCGAAGTGACGCGCGCCATCTCCACGACCGGCGAGCAACTGGTGCGCGAGATCGCCGAACGCGGCGGCTCCGTCACCGCAGAGCTTGAAAGCACCGGTCTTGCGGTCACCAGCCGCTTTGGCCAGAGCGCCGACGCGATCAATGCGCGGTTGGCAGATACCGGCGACGCGCTGGTCATCACCATTGCCGAGCGCGCCGACAGCGTGACAATTGCGCTCCAGACCACGGGCGACGGCGTCGTGAGCGCCATTTCCGAGCGTGCAGACAGCGTCACGTTGGCATTGCAGACCACCGGTGATGGCCTTGTGAGCGCCATCGCCGAGCGTGCAGACAGTGTCACCTTGGCGCTGCAGACCACTGGCGATGGCCTCGTGAGCGCCATTTCCGAGCGTGCAGACAGTGTCACTTTGGCACTTCAGACCACGGGCAATGGCCTTGTAAGCGCCATCACGGAGCGGGCAGACAGCGTCAATACCGCCCTCCGTGAAACCGGTAGCGGGCTGATCCGCACGATTGGCGAGGAGTCGCAGTCTGTGAACACGGCGCTGCGCAGCACGGGGGAAGGCCTTATCCTGTCTCTCGGTGACCGGGCAGAGTTCGTGAACCGCGAGTTGTCCGCAACGGGCGAGGCGCTTATCAGCGCCGTCACCGAACGTTCGTCGATGGTGGATGCCACCTTGAAGACGACGGGTCAGTCCATCGTCTCGGCCATCGGCGCACGCGCGGATGAAGTCAACGAGACGCTGCGCTCCACAGGCGAGGCGCTCGTGATCGATCTTGGCGTCCGGGGTGGTGATGTGACCCAGCGGCTTGAGGAGACCGGCTCACGCATCGCCGAGCTCGTCACCTCCAAGGGTGACGCGCTCGCCACGCGCCTCGCCGAGACGACGGACCGCATCAATGATGCGGTCACCGTGCATGGTCAGGCATTGCAGGAGGGTATCGCCCGGTCCGGCGAGGAAGCGGCGGGGCTCATTTCCGCGCAAGTCGCGAATGCACGCAGTGCCTTCCAGAACGCGGGCGTCGTCGTCGCGAACCTGATCGAGGTGCGCGGCCGCGAGGCGGAGACCAGCTTCAACGCGCTTGCCGCAACAGTTGACGAGCGCTTTGGCGCGGCTGCGACTTCGCTGAATGAGAAGTTGAAAGTCCAGGTCGAACAGGCAGGGTCTTCGCTCTTCAGCCACTCTGATACCATGATTGGTCGCCTCGACGAGGCAGCGCGTGAAATCATGCTCGCCATTGCGGCCCAGGGCAACCGCGTGAACGAGTCGCTGTCGACGAGCGCACGCGGCCTCTCCGACACGCTGGAGACGCATTCCGTCGGCGTTGCCGAGCACCTGAGGGTGTTTGACGAGAATATCGGTGGCCGACTCAGGAACGTCGAGGCGCTGATCACCATCCACGGCGATGCCATGCTGGACCGTGTCTCGACCCGAACCGCGGAAACGGCGCAGGCGCTGGAGCGTCAGCTTGATACATTCGAACTGCGGTCGACGGAGAGAACGGCTCTGGTGCAGACAACCTTCGAAGATCTGGCAGGCCGCGTGGATGCCGGCCTTGAACGGCGCACACAACTTCTCAACGAGACGTTGTCGCAGCGCGGCATCGAGATTGCCCGCACACTCGGCGAGGGCGGACGTGACATGGCCAACGCCCTCGAGCAGAGGGCAACGCGCCTGATCGGCGATATCGACGGCCGGGTCAATGCCATCGAAACAGTGTTCGATGCGCGCGGTACGGCGTTGACGGAGGCTCTCGATACCCGCACGCTTGCCATCGGTCTGGTGATCGAAGAGCGTGGTGCGGTGCTGACCGGGGCGCTGGAATCCCGCATGGGCGACGTTGAGGCCATACTGGGCGAACGTGCCACCATGGTCACGCAGGCGCTGGCACAGCGGATCGGCGAGCTGAACCTTTCGCTCGGCACAAAGGCTGGCGAGGTGACGGCGTTGTTCGACAACCGAACCGCAGCGTTCAACGCCCTGCTGGCGGCGCGGGCGGAGGAGATCTCCTCGCTGCTCGACAGCCGCACCACAGTGTTCGGCGAGAAGTCCGGCGAGATCGTCGAGGCACTCGACCAGAAGGTTGCTGCCTTCGAGGATCGCGTGGTGCGCCGTCTCGACGATGTGTCCTCCACCATCGACCTCAAGGGCCATCAGCTCACGGCGTCGCTTGCCCAGAAGGCGGACGACATCAACCGTATCTTTGTCGAGCGTGGCGCGAACCTCGTTGGCGAACTCGGCGCGCGTGGCCAGTCCATCGCCCGCGAGATGAGCGAAGTCGGCGAGACTGTCGTGCGCACCATCGAGGCCCGTGGTGCGGCCGTGGCCGATGTGCTGGAGCGCAGCGGTGGCGAGGTCGCGAGCCTGATCGACACGAAGGGCGGCAGGCTGATCGAGGACATGCAGGCCTCGACGATCGCGCTCGCAGAAGCGCTCGAGACGAAGAGCAGCGCCGCCGCAGGCCTTATCGGGGCGCGCAGCGGCCAGCTGATCCAGCGGATCGAAACATCGACCACGGCGCTGGCGGACCTGTTCGAGAAGAACGGCAACCAGACCGCTGACATTATCGATACGCGCGGCATGGAGCTGGCAAAGCGCATCGAGGCCTCGACCGAAAGCTTCCGCGCCACGATCCTTGGCGGCGCAGAGCAGTCGATCCGGGGCCTCGTGCAGGTCAACCAGCAGCTTTCCGGCGAGATCACTGGCGTGCTTGGACGCCTGGGGGGCGTGACCGAACAGCTGTCAGGTCTGTTGGGCGCAGCAACCAACAACCTTGAAGGTGTCGAGAGCGGTCTTGCCGACAAGCTGCGGAGCCTTGAAGCCACCATGGCCAGCATCGTTTCGGAAACGTCCCGGACTTCGGCGCAGGTCGATGAACAGGTCGGCGCATTGCGCGACGTGTCGAGCGGCGTGCTGCGCGAGGCCAGCCTGCTTTCCGAGCAGATCCACGGGCGCGGCGCCGCACTTGCCCGTGCGGCTGAAGAGCTGGCCGGTGCGCAAGGCCGCATCGACAGCGCGCTTGCCATGCGCCAGCAGAACCTTGCCCGCATGCTGGAAAGCATCGAGGCACGCCAGCAGGAACTGGCCGAATCGATGGCCAACTTCTCGGGCCTGCTCAGCGACAATCTCGATACCGCCGAGCAGCGGGCGCGCGATGTCAGCACGACGCTGCTTGGCAGCAGTGAATCGGCGACCAGCGCGATCACCGAGCAGTACGAGCTCATCCGCTCGCTGTCCGGCAAGGAGCGCGAACGGACGGCGGCTGCGCTGCGGGCGTCCTACGAGCAGGCGACAAGCGACATGTCGCGCATGTTCGCGACCTCAACGGATCGTTTCCGCGAGACGGCAGAGCAGCTGAAAGGACTTGCGGCAGAAGTTGCCGGCGAACTGGAAGCCACGCGCGCCGAAATCGGGCGCGGAGCCTTCGCTGTACCGCGCGAGATCAAGCAGCAGACGGCTGGACTGAAGCGGGCGCTCGACGACCAGATCAAGGCGATGGGCGAACTCAACAGCCTCGTGGAGCGCACAGGCTTCGACGTTGCGGCCGCTCCGGTTGCGCCGCGTCCGGCACCGCGTGTCGAGCGCGCCGCCCCGGCTGCCCCGATCCGCGTGCCTGCGCCACCGGCTCCGGCGCGTCCCGCAGTTGTTGCACCCAAGCCCAAGGTGGTCGCGGCTCCTCCCGCTCCGCGTGGCGGCTGGCTGAGCGACCTGCTCAACCGCGCCTCGCAGGATGATGAGGATGGCGAAGCGGTTGCCGATGTCCCGACCGGTTCAGCAGATGCGTTGCAGCTGATCTCGTCCGATATCGGCCGGCTGGTCGATGGGGATGCACTTGCTGACGCCTGGGAACGCTTCAGTGCCGGGGATGCTGCCGCCTTCAGCCGCCGCCTCTACACCCGCCAGGGTCAGCAGACCTTTGACGAGGTGCGCAAGCGCTACAAGCGTGACGGCGAATTCGGCGACAGCGTCAATCGCTATGTCGAGGAGTTCGAGCGGCTGCTGAAGACGGTTGATGGCGCAAGCGCGCGCGCGTATCTGACAGGCGATGCTGGCAAGGTCTACACGCTGCTCGCCCACGGGGCCGGGCGCTTCGACTGAACGGCCGGGCTTGTCGCCCGGCCGGCGTCACCACCCATGAGTGAGGGCGCATGAGTTTCGGCGGTGGTGCGCTTTCTGCCGTGAGAAGCCTGACGGAGTATGCGTCAGGCCTCTTCAATCCGACCGTGCGGCTCGGTGTCACCGGGCTGTCGCGCTCTGGCAAGACGGTATTCATCACCGCGCTCGCCCATGCACTGGTATCGGGCGCGCGCCTGCCAATGTTCGAGGCGAGTGCCGGCGGCCGCATCCGCAAGGCGAGCCTTGCCCCGCAGCCCGATGATGCCGTGCCGCGCTTTGCGGTCGAAGAACATCTTGCGGCCTTGACCGGTTCTGACCGGCATTGGCCCCAGTCGACCAACCGCATCTCGGAACTGCGCCTTGTCATTGAATACGAGAGCGCGGCTGGCTGGTTCGGCGGGCCATCGACGTTGACCCTTGATATCGTGGACTATCCCGGCGAATGGCTGCTGGATCTGCCACTGCTGGAGAAATCCTACGCCGCGTGGAGCGCCGAGACGCTGGATCTTGCCCGGCGGGGCACCCGCGCGCCATTGGCGGCGGCGTTTCTGGCCGCGCTGGGAACCGTGAAGTCCGGAGATGCATCGGACGAGATGACCGCCCGGCGGCTGGCGGAGGTCTTCACGGCGTTCCTGCGCTCCTGCCGCGATGAGAAAGTCTCGCTTTCGTCGCTGCCGCCAGGGCGCTTCCTGATGCCGGGCGATCTCGAAGGCTCGCCCGCGCTCACCTTCGCGCCGCTCGCCGATGTTGTGGAATCGCCGCGCTCCGACACGTTGCAGGCGACCATGGAGCGGCGCTACGAAGCCTATAAGACCCATGTGGTGCGGCCATTCTTCCGCGATCACTTTGCCAGGCTTGATCGCCAGATCGTGCTTGTCGATGCGCTGACGGCGCTGAACGCCGGCCCGGCGGCGGTTGCCGATCTGCAGGCGGCGCTGGCCGATGTGCTCGGTGCCTTTCGCGCCGGGCGCAACGGATTGCTGTCGCAGGTCTTTTCGCCACGGATCGACCGCGTGCTTTTTGCCGCCACCAAGGCGGATCATCTGCACCACAGCTCGCATGACCGGCTGGAAGCCATCGTCCGCGCGCTGGTGGATCGCGCCGCTGGCCGCGCGGAAGGCGCAGGTGCCGCCATCGATGTCGCGGCCATTGCTGCCATCCGCGCCACGCGTGAGGTGCAGGCCAAGCAGGGGCGTACAACCATGCCATGCATTGCGGGCGTGCCGCTGAAGGGCGAGCGGCTGGACGACGAGGTTTTCGACGGGATCGCGGAAGCCGCACTCTATCCCGGCGAGTTGCCGGATGATCCGGCTGCGGCGCTGTCCGGCGGGCTCGATTTGCGGTTCATGCGCTTCCGGCCGCCGATGGCAGAGAGAACGGCCGATGGCCGGCTGAAGCCGCTGCCGCAGATCAGGCTGGATCGCGCGCTCCAGTTCCTTATCGGCGACAGGTTGAGGTGAGCCATGACTGACGCCCGCAAGCCCCGCGTGTTCCGCATCGACGGTGGTGAAAGCGCGGCCACGCCGGAGACTGAGGCGCTGCCCAAACCAGCCCGTGCGGTCGCAATCCTCCCCGAGCCGGACGCCTTCGCTCCGCCGCCGGCGGGCCTCGTGCCCGATGTGGTCTTGCCGGTCACGCCGACGGGCGGTCTATCCGGTTGGACGAAGCTTTTCTGGTCCGCGCTTGGCGGCCTGGTGTCGCTGGCGGCCGGGATGTCGCTCTACCGGCTGGTTGACGAGTTGATGGCGGCGCATCCGGCCCTTGGCTGGGTCGGGCTTGGCCTGGTCGGGCTGGCCTTTGTCGCGCTGCTGGCCCTCGTGATCCGCGAGTGGCGCGGCCTTGCCCGGCTCGATGCCGTCGAGGATATCCGCCGGGACGCAGGCGAAGCCATGCGCCTTGACGACGGCCCACGCGCCAAACAGGTCGTGGCGCGGCTTCTCGCCCATCAGGCCAGGGATGTTTCTACGGCTTCCGCCCGCGCCGAACTGGAACGCCTGCAAGGCGAGATCGTCGATGGGCGCGGCTTGCTGACCACCGCCGACCGGCTGTTGCTGGCCGCCGCCGACGAGCGCGCGAAGCTTGCCATCGCGGGTGCGGCAAAACGCGTCTCGCTGGTCACGGCCATCTCGCCGCGGGCTATTGTCGATATCCTGTTTGTCGCGGCGCAGTCAGTGATGCTGACGCGGCGTATCGCCGAGATTTACGGTGCTCGACCGGGCGGGCTTGGCTTTTTCAGGCTTGCCCGGCGTATTCTTGGCCATCTCGCGATCACCGGCGGCATCGCTGTCACCGACAGCGTGGTTTCCCAACTGGTTGGTCACGGGCTTGCCGCCCGGCTCTCGGCGAAGCTGGGGGAAGGCGTGCTGAACGGCCTGCTGACGGCGCGAGTTGGCCTTGCCTGCATCGCTGCATGCCGGCCCTTGCCCTATCTCGCGAGCGAGGAGCCGAAATTACAAGATGTGGCGGGCGAAATCCTCACCGACCCGCTTGGCCGCAAGGAAGCTTGAATCCATGAACAGCGCTGTCGCCGACGCCATCCTGTTTCCCGGTTTCCGCACTTTCGATGTGGATGCAGATGGTGTGGTCATCCACGGCGTAACGGGCGGCAACGGCCCGCCCATCCTGCTGTTGCACGGCTACCCGCAGACCCACGCCATCTGGCACAAGGTCGCCCCGCTCCTGGCGGAGCGCTTCACCGTGGTCGCCACGGACCTCACGGGCTACGGCGACAGCGCCAAGCCGCCTTCTGATACAGGCCATGGCCCCTACCGCAAGGCCGCGATGGCGCGCGATCAGCTGGCCGCCATGGCCGCGCTTGGCCATGAGCGTTTCCATCTCGTCGGCCATGACCGGGGAGGCCGCGTGGCGCATCGCCTCGCGCTCAACCATCCGGACGCCGTGCGCACGCTGACCATGCTCGATATCGCGCCGACGCTGCACATGTACGGGAACGCGACGGACGCCTTCG
>JBOFUS010000236.1:0-4305 GCA_051652685.1 Beijerinckiaceae bacterium | reverse complement strand
GACGCTTGCCGGCCGCGCCGAACATCTCGTGCAGCGACAGCACGGCATCGTTGGCGGGATGATAGGCGTAGTGGCAGGTCGGCCGGTAGACGGCCATTCCGGCGCCATCCTGCACGGTGAAATAGTCGGCTATTGAAATCGCTTCGTTGTGCGTCACAAGGTAGCCGTATTGTGCGCCCGGCGTCGGGCACCAGCTGCGCACCCGCGTATTCGCGCCGGGCTGGAGCATGTAGATCGCCGCACCACAGCCGACGTCATGGGTGCGGGCGTTCACGGGCATCCAGGTTTCGTGCGTGCCCCAGCCAAGCTCCGCCGGCTGGAGGCCTTCGGACACAAAGCCCTCGACGGACCATGTGTTGACGAACACCTCGCGCGGCTTCGGCTTGGAGGAGCGCTGGGTATCGCGCTCGGCGATATGGATGCCCTTGACGCCGACCTTGTGCATCAGCGCGGCCCAGCCGGCCTTGTCTTTCGGTTCCTCGAAGGTGAACCCGGTGTCCTTCGCCACGTTGACCAGCGCCTGCTTGACGAACCACGACACCATGCCGGGGTTTGCCCCGCAGCAGGAGACAGCGGTGGTGCCGCCCGGAGCACGTTGGCGCGCATCCAGCACGGCCTCGCGCAGCATGTAGTTGGAGCGGGCGGCAGGCCCTTTGCTGGTGTCAAAATAGAACCCGGCCCATGGCTCGGCCACTGTGTCGATGTAGAAGCTGTTGACGGAGCGGCAGAGCTCCATGATGTCGACCGAGCCGGTATCGACCGAGAGATTGACGCAGAAGCCCTGCCCGCCACCTTCGGTCAGCAAGGGCGTCAGCAGGTCGCGGTAGTTGTCCTTGGTCACATGCTGCTTGATGAAGCGCACGCCATGCTTCTTCAGAAGCGCGACGTCCTTGTCCTCCGGGTCGATGACCACGATCCGGTTCTTGTCGTAGTTGAAATGGCGCTCCAGCAGCGGCAGCGTTCCCTTGCCGATGGAGCCGAAGCCGATCATCACGATGGGGCCGGTGATATCGCCGTAGACGGGCCAAGCGGACATGGTCAAACGCTCCAGGGAAGTCAGCGCGGGCCGCGCGCAAAAAGGAAGTGACGCCGCAAGGCGCGACGGGGATGTCGCGCGATGGGACTGCAAAAGCAAGGGGTAGCACGCGCAGGCGTTTTGTCGGACGGCCTTAGCCGGCCATGAGCATCTTCATGCGCGCCCAGACATCCTCGGGCATGATCCGCTCGCCAGTTGCCCGCACCATACCGCAGGCGCGCACGAGCGCCTCCGGCTTGAGTTCGAGGCCGAGGAAGCGCTCCCGCTCCACGGGGCCGGGCAGCCAAAGCGCCTGGGTCGGGCCGGTGCTGAAGCCGAAGCGGCGATAGTAGGATGCGTCGCCCACCAGCAGGACCGAGCCGTAGCCCAACCCTTCGGCCTTCGAGAGCGCAACACGCATCAGTTCGCCGCCGATGCCGCGACCTTGCTGGCTTTCAGCCACGGCAAGCGGGCCGAGCAGCAGGGCTTCGCGGCCGATGCCTGCCGCCACGTTCCACAGGCGCACGGTGCCGACAAGGCGGCCGCCATTGACCGCCGCGAGCGACAGACCGCGCGCCGGAAGTCGGCCGTCGCGCAGCCGCTCGCAGGTCTTGGCGAAACGGTCGCCGCCAAAGCAGGCGTCCAGCAGCGCCTCGCGCTCGCCGGCCATTTCCGGGGTCTCGTCCGCGATGCGGATCATGGCAAAGCCTCCTTCACGACAGGCGAAGTGGCCCTCGCGCCAGCCGGAACACGGCCGCCGAACGGGTGGATGATGGGGGAGGTGAAGACCCTCTCCCCGGTGTCGGGGAGAGGGCAGTTCAGATCAGATTACGATCTGCGTGAGACCCGGCATGCCGTTGAAATCACGGCTCGAGTAGGTCGTCGTATAGGCACCCGTGCCCTCGATCAGCACCTTGTCGCCGATCTCGAGGCTGAACGGGAGCCAGTACGGGTCCTTCTCGTACATGACGTCGACGCTGTCGCAGGTGGGGCCTGCGAGCACGCATGGCACCTTCTCAGCCCCGTCATGACGGGTCTTGATCGGGTAGCGGATGGCCTCGTCCATGGTCTCTGCGAGGCCATGGAACTTGCCGATGTCGAGATACACCCAGCGGATGTCCTCTGCGCGGTCCGACTTCTTCGAGATGAGGACAACCTCGGACTCGATGATGCCGGCGTTGCCGACCATGCCACGACCGGGCTCGATGATCGTCTCCGGAATGTTGTTGCCGAAGTGCTTACGAAGCGACCGGAAGATAGCAGAGCCGTAGCTCTCCACCCCCGGGATCTCCTTCAGGTACTTCGTCGGGAAACCGCCGCCGAGGTTGACCATCGACAGGGTGATGCCGCGCTCGGCCATCTCGCGGAAGATCCACGAGGCAGACGCGAGGGCTGCGTCCCAGACTTCCGGGTTGCGCTGCTGCGAGCCGACATGGAACGACACGCCATGGGCCTTGAGGCCAAGGCGCTGCGCATGCTCGAGCACGCGGGGTGCCATCTCGACTTCGCATCCGAACTTGCGCGACAGCGGCCATTCCGCGTCCTTGCCATCGCAAAGGATGCGGCAGAACACCTTCGAGCCCGGAGCGACACGCGCGATCTTCTCGACCTCGACCTCGCAGTCGACGGCGAAGAGGCGGATGCCCTTCTCATAGGCCTTGGCGATATCCCGTTCCTTCTTGATGGTGTTGCCAAAGGAGATGCGATCGGCGGTAGCACCGGCGGCCAGCGCCATCTCGATTTCGCCCGTGGAGGCGCAATCGAAGCAGGAGCCGAGCTGCGTGAGCATTTCGAGGATTGCGGCGTCCGGGTTCGCCTTCACGGCGTAGAAAACGCGCGTGTCGGGGAGGGCCTTCGCGAAGGTGAGGTAGTTCTCGCGCACGACTTCACTGTCGACGACGAGGATGGGGCCGTCTTCACGGCGCTGGCGGAGAAATTCGCGGATACGATCGGTCATGACACGACTCCAAGGCGGCACGTGGCCGCGACAGAGAACCCAGGAACCGGATGTGCCGACAAACCCCGCGCATTGTGGAGACGCGCGAAATTCACGTTCACACCCGATGCTGACGGTGAGGTCAGCGCGAGTACGCCGTCAGCGATGCCGTCCATAGCTGAGCCAGCCGTAGACAGAAGCGCCATCGATTGGAGGGATAGACCCACCGCACGGCCGGCAAGATGGACAAGCCTCTTCAGTTCGCCGGCCCGTGGAAAGGCCGACTGAAGCTAAAAAAGCCCGCTCCGTCGTTGCTTTGAGCTGCGTCACCTGCTTCGGGCAGGGCCGCCGGTTTTCGCCTCCGGCTGCTGGTCCGTGAGATCGCCTTGCGGAAGCCTCCGCTCATCGATCCCATTCTCGAATGGTGTTTTTCCGGCCTCTTGTCCGGAGATCCACCGACCAGCACGCAACCACAGGCACGTGCGAAATTGGGCAAGCGGAGGAATACATCAGTTTCCCCCCTGTGCAAGGAAAAATGCATGCTCAGGGTGAATGGCGCACATGAAATTTTTGCAATGCACACGCGCTTGAGAAATGGACGGCGTGAGGATCGATCCGCATGGCCTCTTTTGGCCTTGACCTTGCCTAGAATCCCGCAAATGGGATCGTTCAACCAAAGGAAATTCAGGCTGATGGACAGACGCGGGTGGATGAAGGCCATGGCGGCAGCTGTTGGTTCGGCGTGGTCGGCCAGCGCCGTGGCCCAGACCCGTCCGCCACAAGGCACGCCTGCACCAACCCAGGCCCAGCCCCCTGCCACGCCTCTACCGCGCTTCATCCATGATGACGTGATCAGAAGGGCGCGCGACCTGGCCCAGCAGCCATGGCAGGCACCGGCCACGCTTCCCGAGACGCTTGCCCGTCTGGATTTCGACGCCTGGCGTGACATCCGCTTCCGTCCGGACCGGGCCTTTCTTGGCCAGCAGGGAAGCCTGTTTCGCCTTCAGGCGTTTCATCCGGGCTTTCTCTACACGCGCCCGGTGACAGTGAACCTGATTCGCGATGGTGTACCGGCACCGATTCCCTATGCGGCCAACCTGTTCGACTACGGTCGCAATCGCTTTGAGCGCCCCTTGCCGGTCAACACGGGTTTTGCGGGTTTCCGGCTGCATTATCCGCTGAACGATCCGCGCGTGCATGACGAGCTGATCTCGTTTCTCGGCGCATCGTATTTCCGCTTTCTGGGGCAGGGCCAGCGCTACGGGCTCTCGGCGCGCGGCCTCGCCATCGGCGTGGGTGCCAGCGAGACAGAGGAGTTCCCTGACTTCCGCGAATTCTGGGTGGAGCAGCCGGA
>JBOFUS010000235.1:0-9152 GCA_051652685.1 Beijerinckiaceae bacterium | reverse complement strand
ACATCCTTGGCGCCGAAGGGGATGATCTCCATGGGGTGTCTCCGGGTCTTCTAGGTTCGCGCGCTCGAATTTCGGACGTTACTGCTGGTTGATCAGGAAGCTGCCGTTGCGGGTCAGCGAAATGTCGTGCAGCCGCTGCATCGGCTGCGGACCTTCGTCCTTGCGGCCTTCGCTCGCCACCCAGCGGTAATCCATGTCGTTCATGGTCACGACGCACTGGGGAATCGTTTCGAAACGCAACCCTTGCTCGTAACTGGCAGACTCCACGTCGAGGTCGGTTGTGACGCCGTCGTCGAAATCCTTCAACATCTTGAGCTCTTCCACGAGACTCTCGCCCTTGGTCCGCTCAAGCTTTCCAATGATCTCGGCTGCGGCTTCAAGCACCCATTCCGCGTAGGGCCCACGGACAGTGAGGCCATATTCCGGGAACTTCAACTCAAACCGACGCCCGTCCCTGGCGAGGTATGCAATCGCGTCCTTGCTCACAGAGGATCTCCTCTTTGCCGGTCGGTGGGTGAGAACCGCCGGGCATGGCCTTGCAGCCACGTAATTTCACATCGGTAGAATTACGCAGAAATCCTAACAACCGGTTAACGGCCAAAGTCAAGCAAACCGTTTTTTAGGAATTGCGGTCCTTCGGTGGTCGGATGCCGCCGCCTTTGTGGCAGCACTGCCGGAAAGCGCTTCCAGATCGCGTGACAACGCCGCGCCAACGGCAAGAAATGCACCGGCTTCCTGGCGCAGCGCGCCCGACGCCGACTCCATACGTTCGACAGTATCCCGCAGGGCGTCGCTGCCCAGCGCTCCACCCTTCTTGAGAAGCTTCAGCAGCGCCGACGCATCCGACAGGCGCGTATCGATCAGCGTTGCAGCTGATTCCATGCGGATCACGGCATCGGCGAGCGCTTCCGGGTCCGGCGCTGCAACGGCAGGCCGGGGCGCAGCTCTGGCCGGTGCCGCCATGCTGGCGTGTGCCGCCTTCAGCAATTGCGCGCTGTCCGCAACCATTGCCTGGAGAAGCGCAATCGGCTCGGCAAGCTTCCGTTCCAGCCCGAGCAGTGTTTCCGCAACGCCCTCACCAATGCGGTCCGCCGTGTCATTGAGTGGCTTCAGTGCTTCCGCTTCTATGCTGGGCGCGAGCACGAGCGTATCCGGCTGGCGGATTTCGCCAACCTTTGCCCGAAGCTCCTCCGTTGCGACACCGATGTCCTTCAGAAGCAGACGGAAGCCCACGGTCAGGCGCTGAAGGCTCTCTTTCTCCGCCTCAAGCAGCGGCAGCGCATCGGCCGACGGCCCGCTCTCCCCCATCGGCGCGATGAGCCGCACGGTTTCGGGCACCGGAATATCGGCGATACGGCGCTCCAGCGTCTCGATTGTGCCCGACAACCTGTCGGCGATCTGTTCGAAAGCGGGCGGAAGGGCAATCGCGGCGATGGCGCGCGCAGGTTGACGGGCGCTGCCTGCAACCTCGTCCACAGAAGCGCGCAGACGACCGGTTTCTCCGTCGATGTTCTGCAACAACAGCCGGAAGCCGACGAGCATGCGCTGGAGACTTTCCTTCTCGGCGTCGAGGGACGGGAGGCTCGCCGCAGGACGGTTGTCGACAGCGGCTGCCGCAATGGCAACGTCCGACACCTGCTTCGCCGCAGCGCGCTCATCAAGCTGGCGGATACGCTCGGCCAGCGCATCGACCAGCCCTTCCATCCGCCGGTTTTCCTGACCAAGATCACGCATCATCAATCGGTAGCCAACGGTCATGCGCTTCATGGCTTCGCGTTCGACATCGAGCGCAGGAAGCTTCTCGGGGTCAGCCTCAAGCTGGATTGGCTTGATGGCGATCTGCTCACCGAGCGCGTCAAGACGCGCCAGCACCTCGACGGTTGCCTCATGGCGCTCGGCGGATGCGCGCGTGACGCTGGCCTCCAGTCCGAGCACATGGCTCGTGAGCTGCGCAAGCTCGACTTCGCCGGCTACCGGCTTGGCCTGGCGCAGCTCGATCGCAGCGCCGATGATCTTCGAGGATGCGAGATTGATTGCGGTGGAGGCATCGTCGATGCGGCTGATCACCGCCGGATCGAGGCTTGCCCGAAGCGCATCGGGATCGGCCATGCGCGCCGCAAGCGCTTCCGCCCTGACGGCCAGCGCCTCGAACGCCTGGAGTTTCGCATCCTGCGCTTCCGCGGCCGCAACGATGCGGGACGCGAGCGCACCTGCCGCGCCGTCAAGCGCCTCGGTTGTTGCCCGGAGGCGTTGCTCGCCGCCACTGATGGCGGCGTTTGCGACGTCAACCAACCGCGCTGTCTGCTGGCGCGAGGCCTCTGCCGCACGATCCGTGAGCGTCGTGGCGGCACCTGCGGCGGCCCCGGTCAGACCTTCGGCTGCGTCGGTCAGGCGCAGGCGCGCATCGGTCATGGCGCGGATTGCTCCGTCCAGCTCGCGCCGGAAAGGCACCGTCGCCTGCTGGCTGAATTCACCGGAAAGATGAACCATCCGTTCCGTCGCTTCGCGCAGCACGCGGCCGTGGTCTTCCGCCGCACGGCGTGCCTCAACGCCCACGCGCTCGACCGCCGCAAGCTGGGCCGCCACTCGCGCTTCGCCTGAGGCCACGGCTTCCGCCGCCCGCTCCATGCGCAGGTTGGCAGCCTCCATCTGGCGGGTCATGTCGGACTGCAGGCGCGCAACCAGCGCCGTCATTTCCTGCATCTGGCCCGCAAAGATGCGGATCTCGCTCATGGCCTGTTGCGGCGAATGCGCTTGCGGACTGGCACCCGCTGCCTGGAGGTCGGCCATTTCACCGGCTTGCGTGCGGAACTGCATGGGACGATCCTTCACATCAGGCGGCCGAGCGGCCCAAGGTCCAGCGACAGATCGCCGGGCTTGAGGCCGAACTGGCCTGCGAGTTCAACGATACGGGCTTCCGCACGCATCAGGGCAAGGCCGAGCTGCTCCTCTTCCGCCTCGCTCAGCTTGCCGGCTTCCATGCGGCGCACGGCCTGCATTTCCAGCAGCTTGCGAACGAATTCGACGAGGGTCAGCACCAGCCGGGCGATATCATGTTCGACACGGTCAGGATCAAAAGCGAGCGCGGCGTCAGGGCCACCTTTCGCGATCTTGTCGCGGAAAATGGCCTGCATGGCATCGGACACGCCCTCGGCATCCAGAATCAGGGAAGGGCCGCTCATGCTGCACCGCCTTCAGAGAGATAGGCCGCTGCGCCGAAGCTGTAGAGTGGCCACGGGCCGCTGACTGAAACGGCGACGTCCTCGCGGGCAAGCGATTCGATTTCTGCTGCAAGCGCGGGCGCATCCGCACGGCGCGCCTTGAGCGCCAGCCGCGCCGCGCCATTTTCGTCGGGAAGCCGCCGGTGTTCCAGCGCCTGCGCCTGCGCGGCAATCCGGTCAAGGATCTCTTCAACCGCGATCCTGGCAGCGGTGGCCGATGCAAATCGCGCGGACGCCTGGCGCAAAAAGCCGCGACCGCTCGCCACCACCGGTTGGTCAGATATCAACACGACCGGCGTGACGCGCACGCCGATTTCGACCATATCGCCCGCCGCATCCAGCGCAGCAGCAAGCGTTTGCCGGCGCTCCGAGATCCTTGCCGCCAGCATCACCGGATCATGGGCCGGCATGTCGAGCGGCGCAGGCAGGAAGCCGCCCCGGCGGCTGGCTTCCACCACGGCGCGGTGATGACCCAGCGCATCAACCACACGATCGGGTGCGGCGAACACGGGCGCGACATGGCCGGCCGCGTCCCGCCCAATGCCCAGAAGGCGACGTGCGCTCATGCGACCTCCTGATCCAGTTGCCGATCCACATGAGACGCAAGGCGATAGCGCTCAGCCGTATCGACGGACGCAAGAAGCAGCTTCAACCCGACAAACAGCAGATCGACGCCCGCAACCGAGATGCGCAGATCGCCGTTCAGCACCACGCCCTTGTCCAGCAGCCGGTCGAGCAGATGCACGAGAGTCTGCTCTTCCTCGGGTTCGGGAACAATGTAATCAACGTCGGTACGGTAGCTCATGCGGCCTCGGCCTCCATGAAGCTGTAGGCGGGCAAGGGCCCGGCAACGGAGAGCGCGTAGCCCGCTCGGTCAGCCTGCTCCTGAGCCGCGACCACCGCGAGGCCGAAACGCTCGGTCTCGCTGCGGGCAACCAGAAGCGCCGCATCCAGCAAGCGCTTCTCCTGATCGGCCGCTGCGTGCCGACGTGGGGGCTGGAAAACATGGGCGCGGGCATATCGCGAAAGGCAGTCGAACGCCGCGTGGGCAGCCGCACGCGACGCTTCTCCCGCGTTCCTGCGGGCGGCGGCCAATGCGCCTCGGTGTTGGAGAAAAGCGCGGCCAGAGGCGGGTACCGGCGCATCCTCCGCAGCCTGCGACACAAGTACGGGTGTCAGTTTCAGCGCGTATTCCGATGCGCCGGCAACACGGGCGAGTGCTGCGCGGAACCTTTCCTGGTCGGCATCAAGCATGGCGCGGGCAGCGGCTTCGTCGCTGTAGACGGCACCCAGTCGCACAGGTGCCAGATCACGCCGCAGCGCCAGAGTAGTAAGCAGCCGGTGATGCGCCAAAGCCAGTTCGGCCGCTGCATCCGGCTCGGCAAACAGCGCTTCCGCACGGGCAGCAGGAAGACGCGATGCCAGCAGCGACAAGCCGTTGGATTCCACCAGCGTGACCGGCGCATGCGGCAGGATTGCGAGATCGGTCAGGTCTGGCGCGCAGGCGGACGCAAAGACGGCGTGCGCGAGCAGGGAAAGCTTCAGGCTGCCCATGCGTCAGCCCTCCCTTCGCCCTCGCGACGGATATCGAGCAGCAGCGGCTGACCTTTGGCCGTGCGTGGCGCGGTGGCCGCCCGCAATGCCAGCGCGTGGGCGGAAGCAAGTGCCGCCGCCGCCTCGCCGGCAGCATCGCCGCCATGGTCGGGATGCGCGGTCCGCATGCCATCGCGGTAGGCACGCTTGATGGCTTCGGGTGCGGCGTCTGCTGTGACGCCCAGCACGATGCGGGCGCGCGCCAGAGCACCTTCGGTGGGTGACTGGATGGCGATGCTGGCAAAGGATACGGCCGGCAAAGGGCCGAGATAGCGGATCGCCAGCCCCGGCAGCGCCGCGTCTATCCGCGCCACGGCAACGTCAAGGCGGGATTCTTCGGAACGCTCGATCATCACCGCGGCGTTCAGCACCATCTTTTCGTCGGCGAGCGGCAGGCGCAGGGCGTCACGGCCGGCCTCCTTGAGGAAACCGAAGAACAATGCGCCAAGCGATGCCCGCTCAGCTTCCATCCGCGCCTGAATGGCCGCGCCGAAAACCTTTCGGTCGCTCGCATCAAGTCCTGCAAACGCGCCTTCTGCCTTGAGGCGGGCAAGCGCGGCTTGCGGATCCCAGCGCGCTTCGATCTGGAACTGCACGAGTCCGCCAGTCTCCGACAGCGCCTCGGCCATCGGCCGGCCATGGGTCGTCAGCAGCGCCAGCGCCTGGGGCGCGTCGATACGCTCAGAACCGTAGGCGGCTGGCAACAGCGGTGCCACGCCAATGGTCGCCTCCAGCAGTTTCTGGAACGAGAGCAAGCCCTCCATCTCGGCCTTGCGCGTCTGGAGCCAGGCGATGCGCGGCTTTGGATCGGGCAGCATCAGGGCCGCGAGACCGAGTGCCTCGACGGCCTCCACCTTCCGCGCCCTGAAAGCCGGAAGCGCCAGCAGGTGTGTTGCAGCGTCGGGTGTAGCGATACCGATCAGGCGGTGAGTGCTCATGCGGCGTCCCTCAAATGTGGTAAACCACGCGCCTGTCGGCCGCGCATGAGCACGGCAAGAGCCGCAGCGATATCGGTGGCAGTGACAGCCGGCTCCCGCGAGCCGGTCTCGACCGCGCGGCGCGCTGCTTCGAGCGCCGCCGTCTGCATCAGGCCCTTGAGCTCCGCGCCGCTGAACCCTTCGGTGGCGAGCACAAGGCGTTCCCAATCAATCTCGCCGTCGATGGGCAAATCGCGGCCATGGATGGCGAGAATATCGGCGCGGGTCGCAGCCTCGGGCAGCGGCAGCTCCAGCACGAGATCGAAGCGGCCGGGGCGCACCAGCGCGGGATCAACCCGGTCCACCCGGTTGGTCGCCGCCAGCAGGAACACACCCTTCAGATCCTCAATGCCATCGATTTCGGTGAGCAACTGCGCGACCACGCGCTCCATCACCGCGCCATCGCCCGCTCCGCGCACAGGGGCGAGCGCGTCGATCTCGTCGAAGAAGATGATGCAGGGCGCTGCCATGCGCGCCTTGGCGAAGACCTGCCGCACCGCCCGCTCGCTCTCGCCGACATACTGGTTGAGAAGCTGCGGGCCGCGCACGGAGATGAAGTTGACGCCCGCTTCGCTCGCCAACGCCTTGGCCACGAGCGTCTTGCCCGTGCCCGGCGGCCCGACAAGCATGACACCCTTGGTGGGCTGAAGCTTCAGCCTGTCAAAGACAGCGCCGTGCTGGAGTGGCCAAATGACGGCTTCGGTCAGTGCGCGCTTGATGCCTGACGCACCGCCGACATCAGCCCAGGACACCTCCGGAATATCCGTGAAGACCTCGCGGATGGCCGAGGGGCGTACTTCGGCAAGTGCTGCGTCAAAGTCCGCAGCCTCAACCACCAGGGCCGAGACATCCATGCTTTTCACGTCACCTGCCGCCGCACGCACCGCCCGGCGAAGCGCCGCCATGCCTGCCTCACGCGCCAGTGCCGCCAGATCGGCACCGACGAAGCCATGGGTCACGGCCGCCATGCGGTCGAGATCGACGCCGGGCGCCAGCGGCATGCCGCGCGCATGAACGGCGAGGATTTCCCGGCGGCCCACGCGATCCGGCACGCCGATGACGATCTCGCGGTCGAAGCGGCCGGGACGGCGCAGCGCGGGATCGAGACTGTCAGGCAGGTTGGTCGCCGCCATGACGATGACCTGACCGCGCGCGGTCATGCCGTCGAGCAACGTCAGCAATTGCGCCACGATGCGCCGCTCGACCTGCCGGTCACCGGCGAGCCCTTCGCGCTTGGGCGCAATGGCATCGATCTCGTCGATGAAGACGATGGCCGGAGCCTTGGCAGCGGCGCGTTCGAACACCTCGCGCAGCTGCGCTTCGGATTCACCGTAGTGCTTGCCGACGATCTCCGGCCCGTTGATCTGGAAGAAGGCCGCGTTGCACTCCTCCGCTACAGCGCGCGCCAGCAAGGTCTTGCCGGTGCCGGGTGGGCCGGACAGCAGCACGCCCTTGGGCGCATCAACACCCAGATGCGCGAAGATTTCCGGCCGGCGGATCGGCAGCTCGATCATTTCGCGCACGCGGGCCAGTTCGCGTGACAAGCCACCCAGATCATCGTAGCCGACGCCGCGCGCCTTGCGGCCGCCGGCGCCCGACGCGATGTCGATCACCGTTGCGGGCTGGATGAACACGGGGCCCTCCGGACGCGTCGCCGATACTGTCGCGATCATGTCGCGGCCACCGACCACGCGCAGGCGCACAGCGTCACCCGCCACCAACGGCAAACCTTCCAGCGCCTGCTGCACACGGCGGATGAAGGGCGCGCTGGCGGCCGGTGCCTGTTCGAAACTCAGCGTGATCTTCTCGGCATCGCCAGCCTCCCGCCGGCTGATGCTGATCGGGTCATCGACACCGAGCGAGAGATTGGCGCGCGTCGCGCCATCGATCAGGATCACGCCCTGGCCGCGATCCTCGTTATGGGCCGGCAGCGCGCGCACATGCGTGGTGCGCTCGGCCACAAGCGCAATCACGTCACCGACGCGCGCGCCGATGGCGGCGAGGCTTGCCGGATCAAGCCGCGCGACTCCGCGTCCCGCGTCGATGGCGCGGGCCTCGCGAATGCGCAGCGTGAGCGTGCTGGCCTTTTCCATGGTCCTAGCGGCCCTCGCTGGCGATGCGCATGAGGCGGCTGGCCTCCCGCAGGCGGTTGAGCAACTCGTCTTCCAGCGCCTCGAACTCGGCCTCGCCCAGTTCGCCGGCGTCGAGCCTGGCTTCGAGCGCCGCAAGCTGGCGCTTCACTTCGGTTGGATCGTTGAGGGTGCGCAACGCCGTTTCGTGCAACTTCTCGCCAATCCACTGCACGCCGGCGAGCGGACCCGAGACGGGGAGTGCCAGAAGCTTGAAAAGCATCAGGCGGCCCCCTTCATCAGATCCGATGGGGCAGCGAATTCCAGCCGCAGCTTGACGAAGTTGTAGACCGGTGCCGGCGTGACAACCTTGATCCGCAGCCGCTCGGACTCGGTCGAGTCGATGGCCTCGATGGCGGCGATCAGCTCCGCCTCGCGGTGGCGCTCGATCAGGAGCGCGACGTTCATGACGTTCATGTCATCGGATTCCTTGAGCTGTACGTGGCGGACGGCGAAGGGCTTCAGCCGCTCGACGAGCGCCTTGTTCTCCTCGAAGCGCTTGACCGCCATGGCGCTGTCCACATCACGGCCGAGATCGATGCGGTCGTAATAGGCACCTTGCGGATTCATCTGCTTCAGGGCGTCGGCGCGGCGCGCAAGATCTGGCCTGACGGCGACAATCTCGCGGTAGAGCGTCGCCTCGTTCCAGCTGGCGCGTACACCCGCCTCGATGCGGCCATCGAGCTCGGCAAGCATGGCCAGCAGGTCGGCCTGCTTCGGCTCCAGCACACGGGCGATGGCGGCCTCGTCGTCTACGATCACGCCGAAGCGCATCGGCAGCAGCGTCTGCTCGGCCATCGCGGCCTCGATCATCTTGGTATGCGCCATCATGTGCCGCCGTGCGGTCATGATTTCCGGCTCCTCGATGGAGCTGACCAATGCCGAGAGCGGGCCGAAGCTGATCAGCCGGGCCGACCCGCCGGGTGCCGCGACCGCCGGCATTGCGGCTGGCACGGAGGCCCCGGCCCGCAGGATGGCATAGACGTAGAGATAGGCGCTCATGATGCGGCTCCGGTGCGGGCAAGTCGGACTTCGAGGATGCCGTTCCTGAGCGCGAACGCGAGGCTTGCCGGATCGATATCCGCCGGCAATGGCTGGGTGGCGCGGTAGCGGCGCTCGCCGGTCGCCTCGATCAGCAGCGCACCGTCCACCATGCTCACCTTGATATCGGCAGCCGCCACGCCCGGCATTTCCGCCGTGACGAGGATGGAGGTGTCATCTTCAAAGCAATC
>JBOFUS010000234.1:0-4403 GCA_051652685.1 Beijerinckiaceae bacterium | reverse complement strand
ATGGCGATACGCACGCATCGCATCGACCCGTCGCCTGCGGATCTCAGCAGCGAGGATCGTCCCGAAACGGTTCCACCAGAACCGCACCGTTTCATGCGTGATGTCGATACCGCGCTCATGCAGCAGGTCCTCGACGTTCCGCAATGACAGCGGGTAGCGGACGTACATCATCCCCGCCAGGCGGATAATCTCGGGCGACGTCTGGAATTACCGGAAGACGCGGGCGTTCGACATGGCGCCGAAGTGAATGGCACCTCGCCTTGTCGCAAGTCTGCTTCTATCTGACAGTGCCATCACGGCTTCATCGGTCGCGAACGTGCGGTCGTCTCCACCATAATCGGGTTTGTGAATGGGACGCGGTGAGACAATAGAGGACACGTACATATTTGATATCCGGCAGCTCCGCGTGTTCGGTTTGGGTTAAGCGTGCTTAGGTTTGATCAAGCCGACCGTCGCGAAGGTAAAACATCCGGTCGAAGCGATCGAAGATTTTCTCGTCGTGGGTGACAGCGATGATGGCCGCGTCCTGATCATTGGCCAGCTTGCGCAGCAGGTCCATGACAATGCCAGCGCGTTTGGAATCGAGCGCGGCGGTGGGCTCATCGGCTAGAATAATGCGCGGCTTGTTGGCCAGCGCCCGGGCAATCGCCACGCGTTGCGCTTCGCCGCCCGAGAGCGTGGCCGGCATCGAGGTGCCCCGGTTGCCGACCTCGAGATAGTCAAGCAACTCCAGCGCCCGTCGGCGAGCTGTCGCACCGTCCGCTCCGGCCAATTGCAAAACAATGGCAATGT
Organism: Beijerinckiaceae bacterium; assembly: GCA_051652685.1. Lineage (GTDB taxonomy): Bacteria > Pseudomonadota > Alphaproteobacteria > Rhizobiales > Beijerinckiaceae > JADCCX01. The sequence continues at coordinate 3,611 of JBOFUS010000234.1, read as the reverse complement.
TGTCAGTCGCGTCGAGAAACGGCAGCAGATTGTGGGACTGGAAGATGAAGCCGATCTTGTCGAGCCTCAACTTGCGCAGGTCGGCGCGCTGCCAGGTCCCATTCTCGATCACGCGCTCGCCGTCGAGATCCATTGAACCCGACGAGGCATCAAGAATGCAGCCGATCACGTTCAACAGCGTCGTCTTGCCCGAACCGGATGGTCCAAGCAACGCCACAACCTCGCGCGGATGCACCTCCAGCGAAACCTCTCGCAAGGCATCAACGCGCGTCTCGCCCTCTCCGAAATGCTTGGAGATGCTGTCGACCCGCACGAGCGGCGCAATCGGTCCGGACATTACCTAACCTAGCCCCCCAGCGCGGTCGCTGGATCGACCCGGAGTGCCGCGCGGACACCGAGCCCGCTCGAGAGGAGGCACACGATGAACACCACCGCGCCCAGTGCCAAAACATTATCCGGTTCCAGTATAACCCGGCGCGGGAAGTAGTCCTTGATGTTCAGGATCAAAAAGGCCCCGATAAAAAAGCCAATCAAGCCCAGAGCCATCGCCTGCTGCACGATCATGGCGACGATGGTGCGGTCTGGCGCCCCGATCAGCTTGAGCGTGGCAATCTGCTTCAGTTTCTCCATCGTCATCGTATAGATGATGAGCGCTATGATCACGGCAGAGACGACCAGAAGAAGCGAGGTGAACAGCCCGATCTGGCGGCGTGCGCGGTCAACCAATGACTGGCTGAGGATCGCCTCCTGTGCGTCCTGAGTGATGGCTGCCAGATGTTTCCAGCGCCGCACTGTCTCCGCCACCCCCTCCGGTGAGGCATGAGGCTTGAGCCGGGCGACAACAGCATTGACCGTGTCGCGGCCAGCTGGTGTTGCTCCACGTGCACGCTGCACACGCGATGCGGACGGCGAAAGGTCGAACTGGAGCTTCTGTGCGTCGGCAAGCGTCATATAGACCGCTGGGTCGCCGCCGGAATTCACGTTGTTGATGGTGCGACCGACGACTGTGAACGTGCTGCGCCCGAACGGAATCCTGTCCCCCACGACAAGTCCACTTGCGCGGTCGGCGACCAGTTCGAAATGGTTCTGGCCGATTCCGCGACCATCCAGCAGCGCTGGCGGTGCCCCAGGCCGTGCAAGCTCGTGGCCTATCACGTAGAGCCTCAGCTTTCGGCCCTGATGTTCCACTTCTGCGGTCTGGTACGTGATGCTGCCAGCAGACTCGACACCGGCGATGCGCGCGATCGCCTCGCGGGTGTCGCCCGGAATGCGCGAGGCTTCGGCGAAGGGCCCGCGCGTGCTCGCTTCCACAATCCATAGATCAATGGCCGGTGCACGTGAGATGGTAAGAGCATCAACCACCAGCCCGCGATAGATACCGATCATCGCCAGCACCACGCCCAGCAGAAGCCCCAGACCCACACATGTGAGCAGGAAGCGCCCCAATGAATGGCGGATGTCGCGATAGGCAAGGTTCATGGTTTCGTGCCTACAGAAGCTGGCATTGCAAGCCGAGCCGCGCGGCCTTCGCGCAAGGCAGGATCGATGCGTGACACCACCAGTGCACCTTCCGGCAATCCACCGACGATTTCGAGGCGCGCGTCGTCGCTGCGATGGCGAAGCGTTACCAGCCGCCGCTGAAGCTTGCCATCCTCGATGGTCCAGACTGTGCCGTCGCGCCCATTGTATCCCGAGACGGCAATCTCCGGCACCATCAGCGCGCGCGGCAGGGTCGCCACTGTGATACGGAATTCGACTTGCTCGCCGAGAAAAACCTGCGCAGGCGGCTTGTCCCCCTTGATGAACACCTTTCGTTCTTCAGTAACACGGTCGCTTTCCAGGCCAATACGGACCACTTTCCCGGCGAAGCTCTCCTGCGGGCGCGAGCGCATCCTGGCCTCGACCGACTGGCCTTCGGCGATGTAACCAGCCTGCGCCTCGTCCACGAAGGCGAGGCCCCAGAACGAGCCGGCCTCGACCAGCGTGAAGATGGGGTCACCGGCCTTGACCACGCTGCCAAGTTCTTTGTGCCGCTCAATGACAATGGCGTCGAAAGGAGCCGAAAGCGTACGATGGCGCAGCATCGTCTCCTCGAATAGGAGCTGGGCGCGCGCATCGGTCAACTGCGCCTTCGCCGTCTCGATTTCAACGCCCGCGATGGTGACGTCAGCACGTGCCACGGCCGCGTCCCGTTGCGCTTCCTCAAGTGCTTGCTGCGTGACAACCTCGCGACCAATCAGGGCTAGCCGTCGTGTTGCAACCAGTTCGCGCTGCGCGAGTACGGCAACACCTTTCTCCTGATTGGCTGCTGAACGGGCGATTCCAACTTCGGCGATGCTGAGAGCAGCGCGGGCCTTGGCAACCTTTGCCGATTGCTCGCCAGGATCGAGCCTGGCCAGCACCTGCCCCCTTGCGACGCGCTCGCCATGGTCTGCAGTCAGCTCCGACAGCGTCGCACCAACCTCAAAGCCGATACGGGAGAGAACACGTGCCTCGACCGAACCGAGTCCGAAGACACGGATCAGCACGTTTTCTTCGGTGTCGGCTACCACGACAGCAACAGGTCGATTGCCAACGAAAAATACGCCAAGAACTGCGATCACGCTCAGGGCGACGACAGCCAACCCGTAGCGCAGCACGGGTTTCATGCGCTGCTACCATGCATGGGCTTCGCGGTGCGGGGACTGGCAACCGTGGTTTTTCTCATCTCGAGGCCGCAGTCATTCGCCGGGTCAGGCCTCCGAGAGGCAACGATCATCAATCCGAAAAGGTCAATGTCATCATCTTTTGTCGGGTATCGTTGATGTCGCGGCGCTCTGCTATCCATTCCCCCCACACCCGCTGCCTCAAAAGAATACAACGTATCTAGCCTGGCGTGCTCGGTGCTGAACTGCGATGCATCAATTCCCGAAGGGCCGGCGACAAGGTCATCAATTGCAACTTCAGCTGACAATTCTCCGGAAAAAGCCCGCCAGCCATCGATATTGCGCCAAGGCACGGCAATGAGAACGGGCACGCCAAGCTCAATCGCTTCGGCAATCAATGGCCTGAATCCGCCGCCTTCTCCCTCGGTTTTGCCAAACTTGTTGATCAGAAGAAGATCCGGCTTCTGGGCAAGTGCCTGTCGGCCCAATTGCATGCCGCGCAGCAATTCACTGACATCAAGGTGGCAACCGCGAGCCTCTGGCCCACGATCTTGTGAGATGCCGATAATCTCGCCGCTCGACAGCTCCCGCAGCGCCATATCGCAGCGACGACGGCCGGCACGGGGAAGATTGCATTGGACAAAGCCTGACAGCCGGACACCGCTTGCTAGGAGCATGTGCGCCAGCCGAACCATCACCAGATCAACATCTCGACCCTCGCTGTAGAGGATGGCGGTGATTGGGGATCCACTGTGGAGGCGCGCCATGGATAACTCCTTGAGACTATGAACTAGATGACAGGGCGAAAGCTTCGGCATTTCGCAGGCTCGGTCTCGATCCGCCCCGCGCCGATCAAGTCGAGGCAATAGGGCACCGCCGGAAAAACGGCATCGAGACAGGTCTTGATCGAAGATGGACGGCCTGGCAGGTTGATGATCAGGCAATCGCCTCGCGTTCCGGCCAGTT
>JBOFUS010000233.1:0-13355 GCA_051652685.1 Beijerinckiaceae bacterium | reverse complement strand
CCGAGGAGCAGGTGGAGCAGATCGGCGGCGGCGGCAGCACCGATGCGCTGGACGACATGCGCGAGCAGCGCCGCGCCTTTAAGCCGCGCCGCCAGTACAAGATACAGGAAGTGATCAAGCGCCGGCAGATCCTGCTGGTGCAGGTTGTCAAGGAAGAGCGCGGCAACAAGGGCGCTGCCCTGACAACGTATCTCTCGCTCGCCGGCCGCTATTCGGTCCTGATGCCCAACACGCCACGCGGCGGCGGCATAAGCCGCAAAATTACCAGCTCGACCGACCGCAAGCGGCTGAAGGAACTCGCGACCGCACTGGAGGTGCCGGACGGCATGGGCGTCATCCTGCGCACGGCGGGGGCCAACCGCACCCAGCCCGAAATCAAGCGCGACTTCGAATATCTGTTGCGCGTCTGGGAGCAGGTGCGCGAAACGACGCTGAACTCCGTCGCGCCGATGCTCGTCTACGAGGAAGGCTCGCTGATCAAACGCTCGATCCGTGATCTGTTCGGCAAGGAAGTGGACGAGGTTCAGGTGTCCGGCGAGGCCGGCTACCAGGAGGCGCGCGCCTTCATGAAGATGCTGATGCCGTCCCAGGTGAAGGCCATCAAGGCTTACCGTGAGCCGCAGCCGCTTTTCGCGCGCTTTGGCGTCGAAGGTCAGCTCGACGCGATGTTCTCGAACACCGTGACGCTGAAATCAGGCGGATATATCGTCATCAATCCGACGGAAGCGCTGGTTTCCATCGACGTGAACTCGGGCCGCTCGACGCGCGAGCACAACATTGAGGATACAGCCGTCAGGACCAACCTGGAGGCGGCCGAGGAGGTCGCCCGCCAGCTGCGCCTGCGCGATCTTGCCGGCCTCATCGTGATCGACTTCATCGACATGGAAGAGAACCGCAACAACCGCACAGTCGAGAAGCGTCTCAAGGACTGCCTGAAGAACGATCGCGCCCGCATCCAGGTGGGTCGCATATCGGCTTTCGGCCTGATGGAAATGTCGCGCCAGCGCATGCGCACCGGCGTGCTGGAAAGCTCCACGCTGCCCTGCCCGCATTGCGCAGGCTCGGGTTTCATCCGCGCCACATCGTCGGTCGCACTGCTCGTGTTGCGCGCCGTCGAGGAAGCGCTGCTCAAGAGCGCGCAATACCATGTCAGCGTCACCTCGCGCACGGAGGTCGCCCTCTACATCCTCAACCAGAAGCGGCTGACACTCCGCGCCATCGAAGAGCGGTTTGGCGTCACGATCACGCTGCAGGCCGACGACAGCCTGCATGGCACGAACTATTACACGCTGGAGCGTGGCGAACTGGCCCCCGAGGGCGGTCTTCGGCCCGACACGACGCCCGCGCCCGTCGACGAAGTGGACGATGAGGTTTTCGAGGACGAGATCATCGAGGAGACCGCTATCGAAACCGGAGATTCCGAAGATGAGTCCGGCGAAGGCAGGACTGAGGAAGGCTCCGAGGATGGCAGCCGGCGCGGCAAGCGCAAGCGCCGCCGGCGTGGTGGCCGCGACCGCGAGTTCCGCCGCGATGATGATGCAGCTACCGCCGTTGGAGAGCCGGCGGAAGCGGGCGAAGGCCCAGCCGAAGACGGCGAAGCGGAAGCGGCTGCCGACACGGAGGAGCAGAACGCCGAGGGCGGTCGCGGACGTCGCCGTCGCGGCCGGCGCGGTGGCCGTCGCGGGCGTCGCGAGGATGGCACGCCAGAGACCCAGGACGATGCCGTCGTCGCGGCGGAAGTTGACGATGCACCTGTTGTCGTTGAACAGGTCGCGCCAGCTCCCGCGGTCGAGGTCCAGCCGGAAGCCGAAGCCGAACCGGCACCGAAGAAGCGCGGTCGCCGCAAGGCCGCAGCCACGGTGGCGGAACCTGAGGTTGTAGCCCCGGAAGTACCGCAAGCAGCAGTGCCAGAAATAACCGAGCCGGCCGCGAAGCCCAAGCGCAGCCGCGCCAGGAAGGTTGTTGCCGTCGAGGAACCTGTGGCCGAAATTGCAGCTCCGGTCGCTCAGGAGCCCGTAGCAGCCGTCAAGGCCGCTCCGGCCCCTCCTCCGGCTCCCGAACCGGAGCCGGAAGTTGAAGATCCGAACCGCCCGAAGCGGACGGGCTGGTGGTCCCGCGCCAAGAACGCGCTGACCGGGAACTGAGACGGGAATGACAAAGGGCGGCCGATGAGGCCGCCCTTTTTTGCAATACTTGAGTCAGAAGGCCGTCAAAAAAACAGTACCCCCCGCTTCAATCCTCGTCGTCATCCTGCTTTGCGGCCGGGATCGCATAGTTGCCTGCCAGCCAACGGTGCAGGTCCACATCCGCACAGCGCGCAGAGCAGAAGGGCCGGAAGCGTTCGACCGAGGGTTTGCCGCAGGTGCCGCAGGGCTTTCCGGTCGGCTGTGCAGCTTCGACCTTCGTCCTCGCAGGCGTTTCGTCAGCCATCTGTCTTGACCCTCGCCGCATCCGCCGCGCGGAGCTCCGTCTTGAGTATCTTGCCGTAGTTGCTCTTGGGCAGCGCGTCGACAAAGACATAGTCCTTCGGCCGCTTGAAACGTGCAATATGATCGAGGCAAAGCGCATCGAGTTCAGCGGGCGTTGCCTCGCCTGCGACATAGGCGATGACCGCTTCGCCCCACGCCTCATCAGGCCGGCCGATGACTGACACCTCGCGGATGCCGGTGTGCATCAGCAGCACCTCCTCCACCTCGCGCGGATAGATGTTGGAGCCGCCCGAAATGATCACGTCCTTGGAACGATCCTTCAACGTCAGATAACCATGCGCATCGAAAGCGCCGACATCGCCGGTGTGTAGCCAGCCGCCGCGCATGGCGCTGGCGTTGGCTTCAGGATTTCTGAAGTAGCCGGGCATGACCGGATCGCCCCGGCAGATGATCTCACCGCTTTCGTCCTGCGGAACCTCCCGGTCGGTGCCGTCGACCACGCGGACCTCCATGCAGGCATAGGGCCGGCCGGCGCTCGACAGCCGTTCACGCCAGCGCGGGTGGGTCCGGTCCCCGACCTCATTCTTCGGAAGGAAGGTGATCGTCATCGGGCTCTCACCCTGACCGTAGATCTGGGCGAAGCGCGGGCCGAAGCGATCGAGTGCCGCGATTGTGTCGGTCACATACATTGGCGCACCACCCCAGATGATCGTGCGAATGTTGTCGGCCGGGCAATCGCCGGCCGCGCCCGTCAGGCGCTTGATCATCGTTGGTGCGGCAAACATCGAAGCGCGTGGCCAGGCGGAGAACAGGTCGAAAATCTCGGCCGGCTCGAAGCCCGCGCTCTCCGGCGTCACGTTCACGCCGCCTGCCATCACATGCGCCATGATGTAGAGGCCGGAGCCGTGGCTCATTGGTGCCGCGTGCAGGATGGGATCGCCGGGCCGGATCGGATCAACCTCGAGTGCATAGGCAACGGACATGGCGGCGAGGTTGCGATGGGTCAGAACAGCGCCCTTCGGGCGGCCTGTGGTGCCGCTGGTGTAGAACAGCCAGCCCGGCGCGTCGGGCGGCGTTTCGGCAACCGCTACGGGATCGGCCTCGATCAGCCGGCGATACTCCGGGCCGCCGATCACGATCATCTCTTTCAGGCTGTCCGGCGCATGCGCGCCAACCGTGGCGGCCATATCGTCGGAGACGAAGGCGAGCTTCGCACCGGCGTTCTCCAGAATGAAACGGATCTCCGCCCCGTGCAGCTTGGCGTTCACCGGCACGGCGCACAGACCCGCGTGCCAGATGGCGTAGAAGCACTTCACATAGCGGTGGGAGTTTTTCGCGATGATCGCCACACGATCGCCCGCAACTAGGCCGTGGCGGGACAAAAGTGCCGCCGCGCGACGGGCCGTGTTTCCCGCAAGCTCACCGTAGGTTGCAACGACGCTTCGCCCGAGGCCCAGCGCCGGTGCATCCGGCATCTCCCGCCCCCGCCTGTGCAGCCAGAGCGCGATGTTCATGTCAGACCCGGTTCAGCCAATTGAGGTGGAGAGGGTAGCCCTCGCCGCCCAGCAACGAGGCGACCTCGTAAAGCGGCAGGCCGACGACATTGCTGTAGGAGCCGATCAGCCGCGTCACGAAGGAACCCGCAAGCCCCTGAATGGCATAGCCCCCGGCCTTGCCACGCCATTCACCCGACGCAAGATAGCCGTCGAGATCCTCCTGCGACAGGCGCTTGAAACGCAGACGCGTCTCGACGAGCCGATGCCGTTCCGCGCCCTTTGGCGTGATCATGGTGACCCCGGTGTAGACCCTGTGCGCGCGGCCGGAGAGAAGGCGCAGGCAGGCAGCCGCCTCGTCCACCAGCTCGGTCTTCGGCAGCACGCGGCGGCCCAGCGCCACCACCGTGTCAGCCGCGATAAGATAGCCACCGGCTGTCGCCTCATCGCGCTCGGCCACCTTGCGCGCGGCATCGGCTTTCTGCTGTGCGAGGCGCGAAGCCAGCAGGCGAGGCGCTTCGGAGCGCCCGGGTGTCTCGTCGATTTCAGCCGGGATCACGGCGGTGGGCTCGAGTCCGATCTGCTGGAGAAGTGCCAGCCGGCGAGGCGAACCCGACGCCAGAATAAGCGGTTTGCGCCAGTTGTCGCCGTCCCGGGCGCTTGCCATGGCAATCGTTGTCCTGAGGCTTACTTGAAGCGGTAGGTGATGCGGCCCTTGGTCAGATCATAGGGCGTCATTTCGACGAGCACCTTGTCTCCAGTGAGCACGCGGATGCGATTCTTGCGCATTTTGCCAGCTGTGTGCGCGATGATCTCGTGACCGTTTTCGAGCTTGACCCTGAAGGTCGCGTTGGGGAGGAGCTCGGAGACCATCCCCGGGAACTCGAGCAGTTCTTCTTTCGACATGTCGCCTCATGGTTTGAAAGCATTCGCCTAAACCAGTTGAAGGCGTTTGTGAACAGCGCGCGCGCTCAAGTCTCGACGATGTAGCCTCCGTCATGGAGGCTGGCGATGCGGGCAAGCGCGGCGGGCGTCGCTGCAGCGCCATCCGGGCCGAGCCATTCGGCCAGCTGCGCGTCGCCCAGACCCGGCAATGCGGCGAGAAATCTGCCGACCAGAAGCTTCGCAAGCGCATGGTCAGGGTGGCGTGAATCCTGCTCCGCTGAGCCATATTCGCCCAGATGCTGAACATTGTCCCACGCAAGCGTCGCCTTGGGAAAACGCGGCAGGATTTCTTCCGATACTTCCGCCGCGACATACCAGCGGTTGAGATTGTCGAAGAAGGCGAAGCGATAGTGGGCGGCAAGGAGCGCCGGCTCGAAGCGGTGAGAGGCATCGAGCATGGACAAGGGCTCGATTGCCTCGACGGCGATCACCTGCGGCCGGAACCGCGTCCAGTCGCCGCCGGCAATCACGTCGGCTTCGTGCCCCTCGACGTCGATCTTGAGAAAATCGATCACGGCAGGCGCGTGTGCTGCCGCCAGCGCCGCCAGCGTGGTCATCGGCTTTGTCACCCGCCTGCCCGCCACGCCCGCTGCTTCCGCCGCGTCCGCGTGGCTCGTGGAGGCGGTCGAAAGCCCATGGAAGGTCGTGGCTTCAAACAGCGTCAGCTCGCCGATTTCGCGCCCCGCGAGCGCCTGCACCACATGATCGCGCGGGCGGACACGGGCATAAAGCGCCGCCAGCCGCGCCTGGGGCTCCACCACAACACCATGCCAGCCGCGCCCGTAGGCATGGAACGTGACGTTGTCCGCGACCGCGTGCCCGCCGCCCACGTCGATATAGAAGCCGTCAGTCTTGTCAGGGAAGAGCTGCGACAGCAGCACATCTTCCATGTTCTGGGCATAGGACAGCATGGGTCACTCCGGTGTTCCGCAGCGCATCAACACGGGGGCTTGCGCCTTGTCGAGCGGGAAACACCGTTGACAGCCGATGCCAGCCCCGTAGGTTCCAATCACTTGGGTAACGGGAGGGGTCACATGCGCATCAATCGTCGTCAGTTCGCCGCAGGCAGCGCTGCAACGCTCGCCATGCCGTCCATCGGGCGAGCACAGGCTGGCCCCATCCGCATTGGCGAGATCAACAGCTACACCGCGCAACCGGCCTTCCTGAGGCCCTACCGGCTCGGCTGGGAGCTCGCCATCGAGCAGGTGAACGCGGCCGGCGGCGCACTCGGCCGCAAGTTCGAAACGGTGTTTCGCGATGACGCTGGCAAACCGGAGGACGCCGTCAGGCTTGCAGGCGATCTGATCAACGCCGAGAAGGTTGATCTGCTGTCGGGCGGTTTCCTCTCCAACGTTGGCCTCGCCATCGCGGATTTCGCCAATCAGAACAAGAAGCTCTACGTGGCTTCTGAACCATTGTCCGATGCCCTCGTCTGGGGCAAAGGCAACCGCTATACCTTCCGCCTGCGCCCTTCCACCTACATGCAGGCAGCGATGCTGGTGGAGGAAGCCGCAAAACTCCCCGCAAAACGCTGGGCTGTTGTCGCGCCGAACTACGAGTATGGGCAGTCGGCGGCGAAATGGTTCAAGGAGCTTCTGAAGGCCGCCAAGCCGGATGTGGAGTTCGTGGCAGAACAATATCCCGCGCTTGGCCGCATTGACGCGGGTGCCACGGCCCAGGCCATCGAGGCCGCCAAGCCCGACGGCATCTTCAACGTCACCTTCGGCGGTGACCTGATCAACTTCGTCCGTCAGGGCAACACGCGCGGCCTGTTCGAGGGTCGCGTTGTCGCCAGCATGCTGACGGGTGAACCGGAATACATGGACCCGCTGGGCGCCGAGACACCCGTGGGATGGATCGTGACGGGCTATCCCTACGCCGACATCAACACGCCGGCCCATGTGAAATTCCGCGATGCCTACCGCGCCAAATACAACGACTATCCGCGCCTCGGCTCCGTGGTCGGCTACGACACCGTGAACGCCATCGCGGCGGGCGTGGCGAGGGCAGGCTCGACCGACACGGAGAAGATGGTCGATGCGATGAAGGGGCTGAAGTTTGATTCACCCTTCGGTCCGGTCGAGTTCCGCGCCATCGATCACCAGTCGACGCTGGGGGCCTTCGTCGGCAGGACGGCGGTCAAGGACGGCAAGGGCACGATGGTCAACTGGCGCTATGCCGACGGCGCGAAGTACCTGCCCTCAGATGCGGTCGTGAAGACGCTGCGTCCGCAGTGAGGGGCAACACGGCGGTGTGCACCCCTTCTCCCCTTGCGGGAGAAGGTGGCAGGCGGAGCCTGACGGATGAGGGATCGCCCCATTTTGTCCAAATGACACTGCAATAAGGTTGAATACTCTTGCGATTGCCCTGGAATACCCCTCATCCGACCTTCGCTGACGCGAAGGCCACCTTCTCCCGCAAGGGGAGAAGGAAAGGCATCGCCTGAAATGGAATTCATCCTTATCCAGACGCTGAACGGGCTGGCCTCGGCCTCGTCGCTGTTTCTTGTGGCGTCGGGGCTGTCGATCATCTTCGGCGTGACGCGCATCGTGAACTTTGCGCACGGCTCCTTCTACATGTTGGGCGCTTATGTTGCGTGGACCATCGTGACTGCGGCGAGCGAATGGGGCGTCCTCGGCTTCTGGGGCGGCGTGCTGCTGGCGGCGGCGATCGTGGCCTGCATCGGTGCCGTGGTTGAGATCGTGATCCTCAGGCGCATCTACCATGCGCCCGAGCTGTTCCAGCTGCTCGCCACTTTCGGCGTGGTGCTGATGGTGCAGGATATCGCGCTGCATGTCTGGGGGCCGGAGGATAAGCTGGGGCCGCGCGCACCCGGATTCCGCAGCTTCGCGCTGATTCTTGGCAACCGGTTCCCTACCTATGAGCTGTTTCTCATCGCGGTTGGCCCGGTGATGCTGGCGGCGCTCTGGCTGATCTTCAACCGCACGCGCTGGGGCACGCTGGTGCGCGCCGCGACCCAGGACCGCGAAATGGTCGGCGCACTTGGCGTCAACCAGCGCATGCTGTTCACCACCGTGTTCATGTTCGGCACGTTTCTGGCCGGGCTCGGCGGCGCGTTGCAATTACCGCGCGAAGCCGTGACGCTGCACATGGATCTTGCCATGATCACCGAGGTCTTCGTGGTCGTGGTGGTCGGTGGGCTGGGCAGCATCACCGGGGCCTATCTGGCGGCGGTGCTGATCGGGCTGGTGCACGCCTTCGGCATCGTCATCTTTCCCAAGATCACGCTGGTGCTGGCCTTCCTCGTGATGGCGGCAGTGTTGATCGTGAAGCCCTATGGCCTGCTGGGCAAGAAACCGTCCGGCGTCGCCGCGCGCGGCCAGACCATCCCCGAGCCGCTGCTGACACCGGCCGATACCGCCACGAAGCAGCTCGGTGCCGTCGCGCTTGCCGCGCTTGTGCTGCTGCCGCTGACGCTCGGCGACTACTGGCTGTCCCAGCTGACCGAGGTGGTGATCCTCGCCCTTTTCGCCGCCTCCCTGCATTTCATGATGGGGCCGGGCGGCATGCATTCCTTCGGCCATGCCGCCTACTTCGGACTGGGAGCCTATGGTGCGGCGCTCGCGGTGAAGTGGCTTGGTCTGCCCATGCTGCCGGCGCTGGTCGCTGCGCCGCTGCTGGCCGGGCTGGCGGGCGTCGTCTTCGGCTGGTTCGCTGTCAGGCTCACCGGTGTCTATCTCGCCATGCTGACGCTCGCCTTCGCGCAGATCGCCTGGGCAACAGCGTTCCAGTGGGTGGATCTGACGGGCGGTGACAACGGTATCCTGGGCGTCTGGCCGGACGCCGCTTTCAAACCGAAGCTCGTTTATTACTATCTGGCGCTGGCGCTGGCCGTGCTTCTGGTTGTGGGGCTGCGGCGGCTGGTGTTCTCGCCCTTCGGCTATGCGTTGCGGGCGGGCCGCGATTCGCCGCTGCGGGCAGAGGCGACGGGGCTGGACGTGCAGCGTCTGCAATGGGCGGGCTTTGCGCTGGCAGGTGCCGTTGCGGGCGTTGCGGGAGGTCTCTATGCCTTCTTCAAGGGCTCGGTCTTCCCGACCTATCTTTCGATTCCCAAATCGGTGGATGCGCTGCTGATGGTGCTGCTTGGCGGCCTCCAGACGATCAGCGGGCCGATCGTCGGGGCCTTCGTCTTCATCGGCTTGCAGGAACAGCTGGTGCGCGCCACGGACTATTGGCGTTTCATTCTGGGGGCTGCAATCGTGCTGCTGGTGATCCTGTTCCCGAAGGGTCTTGTCGGTTCCTTCCTCGACTGGCGCGCCGCGCGGCGAACGGGCGAGGTGGCATGAGCGTGATCCTCGAGGTTCAGGACATCGCGAAAGCCTTCGGCGGCGTGAAAGCGGTGGAAGGTGTCAGCTTTTCTGTCGCGGCTGGCGAGGTACTGGCGCTCATCGGGCCGAATGGCGCGGGAAAAAGCACCTGCTTCAACATGCTGAACGGCCAGCTGAAGCCAGACCGGGGTTCCGTGAAGCTGAAGGGCGAAGCCATCCACGGCCTGCCGCCGCGCGTCGTGGCACGCCGAGGCGTCGGCCGCACCTTCCAGATCACGGCGACCTACGGCTCCATGACCGTGCGCGAAAACGTGCAGATGGCGATCATCGCGGCAAGCCGCGAGGAATGGCGCTTTGCCGGCCGCGCCGGTGATCTCCATACAGACAAGGCCATGGCGCTGCTGGCGCTCGTCGGCATGGCCGATCAGGCGGCCCGCGCCTGCGGCGTGCTGGCCTATGGTGACATCAAGCGGGTGGAGCTTGCGGTGGCACTTGCCTGCAACCCTGCCCTGCTGCTGATGGATGAGCCCACCGCCGGCATGGCCCCCAGCGAGCGGGTGTCGTTGATGGAGCTGGCGGCCGACATCGCGCGCGAGCGAGAGCTCGCCATGCTCTTTACCGAGCATGACATGGATGTCGTCTTCGCCCATGCCGACCGCATCATCGTTCTGGATCGCGGCAAGCTGATCGCGGAGGGCTCGGGACCAGAGGTCCGCGCCAACAGGGCCGTGCAGGCGGTCTATCTTGGTTCCGGCCATACCTATGGGGAGGCGCGCGCATGAGCCCCCTCCTCGCCGTCGCCGGCCTTCACGCCCACTACGGGCGCGCGCACATTCTGCACGGAGTTTCGTTTGCCGTTTCTACGGGCGAGGTCGTGGCGCTGCTTGGCCGCAATGGTGCAGGAAAATCAACCACCATGAAGGCGGTGATGGGTCTCCTGCCGCCGACGTCTGGCGCGGTGCGCTTCGATGGCCACGAGATCGCAGGCCGGGAGCCCTTCGAGATCGCCCGGCTGGGCCTCGGCTATGTGCCGGAGGAGCGACGCATCTTCACTGATCTGACGGTGATGGAGAACCTTTCGGTCGGCGCGCGTCCGGCAGTGGAGGGGAAGCACGGCTGGACGCCTGACGCGCTGTTCCAGCTTTTCCCCAATCTTGGCCGCATGAAGGACCGGCCGGGCGGCCAGATGTCGGGCGGCGAGCAGCAGATGCTTACCATCGCCCGCACGCTGATGGGCAACCCCCGCATGGTCCTGCTGGACGAGCCGTCCGAAGGATTGGCCCCCGTCATCGTCGAGGAGATGGCGAAGGCAATCAACCGGCTGAGGAGCGAGGGCCTGACCGTGCTGATCAGCGAGCAGAACCTGCATTTCGCCCGGTTGGTCGCGCGGCGCGCCCTCATCGTCGAGAAGGGCGGAATCCGCTTCGATGGAGCGATGGAGACGTTGATGGCCGATGCCTCGATCCGCGACCGCTATCTGGCTGTTTAAAGGGCTGTCCCAATGATCCCTGTCCGTCATTGCGAGGAGCTTTTTGCGACGAAGCAATCCAGAAGACGACGCAGAATGGGGCGGAAACGCCTGAGTTTGCGGGAAGTGCCGCGCTGGATTGCTTCGCTTTGCTCGCAATGACGGCAAAGGAGACCGCCATCAGCAAACATTGAGACCGATTGACCAGAACTCGCCGTTCGAACACAGTTCACGCAACGAAGAACACATATCCGGAGGAACACCATGAACAACATCACCCGTCGCAGCCTTCTCGCTGGTGCAGCCATCATCGCATCCGCCCTCGCCGGCCCGGCCTACGCACAGGCCTTCCCGACCAAGCCGATCACCATTGTCGTGCCATTCGCCGCAGGCGGCTCCACTGACGTCGTCTCGCGCATCATCGGCGCGAAGATGGGCGAGAACATGGGTTCTCAGGTGATCATCGAGAACCGCGCGGGTGCCGGCGGTGGCATTGGTGCCGCGTCCGTCGCCAAGGCGGCACCTGATGGATACACCATCCTGATGGGGACGATCTCGACCCACACGCTGAACCCGATCATGGCGAAGACGAAGCTCTTCGACCCGATCAAGGATTTCGCGCCAATCTCTCTGCTGGCCAGCATTCCAAACGTGCTCATCGTCCACCCGTCGCTCGGTGTGAACACCGTTCAGGAGCTGATCGCGCTGCTGAAGAAGGAGCCCGGAAAGCACAGCTACGCGTCATCCGGCAACGGCACGCCGCTGCATGTCTCGGGCGAGCTGTTCAAGCGCATGACCGGCACGGACATGCAGCACATTCCCTATCGGGGTGCCGGCCCGGCCATGAACGATCTCGTGGGCGGCCAGGTGAAGATCATGTTCGACAACCTGCCGGCCGCAGCCCCGCAGATCCGGGGCGGCACCATCAAGGCGCTGGCCGTGACGGTGAAGGACCGCGTGCCGGGCTTCGACATCCCGTCCATGGCTGAGTCCGGCCTGCCCGACTACCAGACGTATTCGTGGAACGGCTTCCTCGCACCCGCCGGCACGCCCCCGGCGGTTATCGCCAAGCTGAACGAGGAAGCGAACAAGGCGCTGAAGGATGCGGGCGTTCAGGCAAAGCTGAAAGACCTGTCGGCAATCCCGGTGGGCTCCACGCCGCAGGAACTCGCGGCCTTCATGGCAAAGGAGCTGGCTATCTGGGAGCCGGTGATCAAGGGCGCCAACATCAGCATCGATTGATGCTGATGGGCATGGTGGTGGGAGAAGCAGGACTCGAACCTGCGAAGGCTTAGCCAGCGGATTTACAGTCCGCCCCCTTTGCCGCTCGGGACATTCTCCCATCGCCAGTTGCCCGGCGACGCGCTTATGGGCAGGCCCGTGCGGCCTGTCAACAGCCTAACAGCCGGCAATAGAGGCGCTTTCCGTTGACAGCGCGGTTGACCCGGCGCAGGGCTCCCGCATGAGCAACGACAACCCCTCGAAAGACCCCAACGGCTGGCCGCGCAAGGGCGGCAAGCCCGCGCACCGGCGCTTCGCCAACCGTGTGCCGAAACCGGCCGTCGGCGGCGTGCGCGAGGATGGCAACCATGTGCTCTACGGCGTGCATACGGTGCTGGAGGCACTGAAGAACCCGCAGCGCAGTTTCATTCGCCTTATCACGACCGAGAACGGCGCGATGCGCCTGCGCGAGGAGGGCATGCTCCCCGTCGAGCCGGTGATCGTCAAGCCCGAAGAGATCAACCGCCAGCTGTCGAAGGATGCCGTGCACCAGGGCGTGCTGCTCATCGCCGAACCGCTGGAGCCATTGCGGCTGGCCGATGCGCCGGTGGACGGCCTCATCCTCGCGCTTGATCAGGTAACAGATCCGCACAACGTCGGCGCGGTGCTGCGCTCGGCCTGCGCTTTCGGCGCTGCCGGCATGATCGTGACGACGCGCAACAGCCCGGAAGTCACAGGCGTGCTTGCCAAGGCAGCATCCGGCGCGCTGGAGCATGTGCCGTTCATCGAGGTGCGCAATCTGGCAAAGGCACTGGCCGAACTCGGCGAGCGCGGCTTCCAGCGGGTCGGGCTCGATTCGGAAGGCGATGTGCCCCTGATGGACGTGAAGATCCGCCGGCCGCTCTGTCTGGTGCTGGGAGCCGAGGGCAAGGGCCTGCGCCCGGTCACGCGCGAGCAATGTGATGTGGTGGCGCGCCTGCCAATGCCGGGAGCCATCGCCTCGCTGAACGTATCGAACGCAGCGGCAGTGGCGCTTTACGCGGTCACTACTGCAAATTCCACTACTGAAGGTTCGGCGTAGCCGCCGTCAGGTTGCCGCGGCGCTCCGCGCCCACGCGCAGGAA
This sequence comes from Beijerinckiaceae bacterium, assembly GCA_051652685.1. Classification (GTDB taxonomy): domain Bacteria; phylum Pseudomonadota; class Alphaproteobacteria; order Rhizobiales; family Beijerinckiaceae; genus JADCCX01. The sequence goes on along the minus strand of JBOFUS010000233.1, from coordinate 386 downwards.
ACGCTGCGCATGCTGGGCCGCCGCGCGACGGTCCTCGTCAGATGCCTGATCATGGGCGCGCTGGTGAAGCTCTGCCACCCACGCCTCCTGCTTGCCGCTGGCGTTCTCACGCGCAACCTTCAGCCACATCAGGCCTTTCCAGCCGTGACGGGGCATTGATTCGCCCAGAAACAGCATGCGGCCAAGGATGGCCTGCGCCGAGACATGCCCCTTCTCGGCAGCCTGATTGAGCCAGCGGGCCGCCATGCGCGGATCGGATTTACCGATCTGGCCATCGAGCAGCATGCGCGCCAGCTGATATTGCGCCTCCGGATGACCGAAGTAGACGGCCGCATAGTTGAACGCCTTCGCCGCGTGACCAGCATGCGGCTTCACGGGGCTCTGGG
>JBOFUS010000232.1:0-1494 GCA_051652685.1 Beijerinckiaceae bacterium | reverse complement strand
GGGCCATGGCGGATGCTCTTGCCCGCGCAGGGCAGCATTGGGGGCTGGTCCCCACGCTGCTGCCATCGCTTGATCCCGTGGCACTTGAAGCGCTTGCAAGGACAGCCGGTGCCAGCCAGAGCGTCACCGGCTATGCGCCCACAGGCCCGGTCGCCACCAACCTCAGAGGAGTAGAACGGACACTGGCCGGCGCGAACATGCCGTTGATCCAGCTCCGTCGTCCCTTTGACGCGCTGGCATGGCCCCACGGAACCCGTGGCTTTTTCCCGTTCAAGGAACGCATCCCGGAGTTTCTGGAAGAGATGACGGGTTCTGCCCACAGGTAGCGGATCAGGCGGTGCTCACCCCGGGATGGGCACCGAAAGCAGCCGGAAGCCGCGCTTTGCCTTCTTTGCGTCCTTGCAGTCCTCGCCGTCGATGTTTTCCCGGCCATCGTCGCTGATGAGATGGAGCATCAGGCCGTCGGCCGAGGCAAAAAGCCCTTCCACTCCGAGACTGCCGAGATTGACTGCAAGCTGGACTGGCGGGGCATCGCGCTTGCCGTTCCAGGCGTAAAGCGCGAAGTCCTTCGCGCCGCTGGTATCCTTTGCGTCCAAATAGGGACCGGCAACGATGAAATAACGGTTGCCCACCCGTTCAATGCTGCGGATGCCGCGCTGGCCCAGATCCAGCTGAATGAGATCGCCGAACCGGGGCGCGGCCCTCGCGTCAACAACGGCAGAAGGATTCTCGAGCTGCGCGACGAAAGCCTTGTGGTCTGCGGAATGGGGGTTGCGGAAACCGATCAGCAGGCCGCCTTCCGGTGTTGCGGCCAGGCCCTCGATGCTCACGCCGCCTGGCATCTTGGGCGCTAGCTTTTCCGCCTGCTTCAGCGCCAGCGCCCTGTATCGGCTGTCCTCTGCCAATGCCTTCAACAGGCCACCCCAGGGCCGTGCCTTGGGCGTAGCAAGCGTCGGCGTGCCGCCGGCTGCCTCAATGGCGACATGGAACAACGCGTGCCTGTCCTTGCGGAGCTTGCCGTTGTCGTTGTTGCCATGCGAACCGATGAAGTAGATGCGATCCCCTACGCGCGCCGCGCCTTCAATGTCGGCCTCCCGGGCGTCGCCGGTGACGTCGAGGAATTTCTTCAGATCGACGATTGAGCCAGGGGCGGCCTCGCCCTGGCGATAGATGAAGAGCTCGTTCGTCTCGTCGTCGGCGATGACGAAGTGATGAGAGTCGAGCGCGACGCCCGCCGAAGCATCGCAGATCGCCCCGTGCCGGAACGTCCCGGGCGCAGCGATCGCCGCCGATGAGGCCATGAAGGCGAGGCTGATCGCGACGACCCCCAGCCGGGTGAGCAGGGGCCGATGTAGTCTCTGCATGGAAGCAATTCCCCTATCGTTACCCGAGATTGCGTTCCGGAACCGCCCGATGTCAAACATTCTGCCTGCGGCTGCGTGCGCCCTTCCGTGAACACCGCCACGCCCCTATGTTGGAGTTATAACCCGAGGA
>JBOFUS010000231.1:0-7433 GCA_051652685.1 Beijerinckiaceae bacterium | reverse complement strand
GGACGCTTTGCCCGCGCCATCCTCGAGCTTGGTGGTAACAATGCTGCCATTCTCTGCCCCAGCGCCGACCTCGATCAGGCGCTGCGCGCCGTTGCCTTCGCCGCCATTGGCACGGCCGGCCAGCGTTGCACGACGCTGCGGCGGCTGTTCGTGCACGAGAGCCTCTACGATGCGTTCCTGCCGCGTCTCCGCAAGGTCTACGATGGGGTCAAGGTTGGCGATCCACGCCAGAAGGACGTGCTCGTCGGCCCGCTGATCGACGGGCTGGCCTTCGAGGGCATGCAGAAAGCGCTGTTCGACGCGCGCCGCGTTGGCGGGCAGGTGACGGGCGGTGAACGGCTGTTCGAACAGGCGAACCCGGATGCCTTCTACGTCGCGCCCGCGCTGGTCGAGATGCCCCGGCATGATGGGCCGGTGCTGCACGAAACCTTCGCGCCGATCCTCTACGTCATGCGCTACAAGACGCTGGAAGAAGCCATCGCGATGCAGAACGCGGTCGGTGCGGGCCTTTCCTCCGCCATCTTCACGCGCGACATGCGCGAGGCGGAACAGTTCATCTCGGTCGCAGGCTCTGACTGCGGCATCGCCAACGTCAACATCGGGCCGTCCGGGGCTGAGATCGGCGGCGCTTTCGGTGGCGAGAAGGAGACCGGTGGTGGCCGTGAAGCCGGCTCCGACAGCTGGAAGGCTTACATGCGCCGCGCGACCAACACCATCAACTATGGTGCTGCCCTGCCACTGGCACAGGGCGTGAAGTTCGATATCGAAGGCTGATGCGCCTCACCATTCGATGGGGCTTTCACCCCGCGCTGCCAGCCACTCGTTTACCCGGCTGAAAGGCCGCGAGCCAAAGAACCCGCGCCGCGCCGAAAGCGGCGATGGGTGTGCCGACGCCACGACGAGATGGCGTGTCTCGTCAATCAAGCCGCGCTTTGCTTGCGCATCGGCGCCCCACAGCAGGAACGCTGCAGCGCCACGTTGCGCGTTGACCGCCGCAATCGCCTGATCGGTCAGCGCCTGCCAGCCGAGCTTCCGGTGTGCGCCGGCGGCACCTGCCTCCACCGTCAGGCAGGTGTTGAGCAGCAACACGCCGGAAAGAGCCCATCGGGATAGATCGCCATGGTCGGGCTGCGCACAGCGCAGGTCGCTCGTCCGCTCATGCAGGATGTTGCGCAGAGAGCGCGGGATGGTGCGGCCGGGCCGTACGGAGAAGGATAGGCCATGCGCATCACCCGGTGTGGGATAAGGGTCCTGTCCCAGAACGACGGCTTTCACGCTGGATAGAGGTGTCAGACGGAAGGCACTGAACAGATCCGCGGCGGCGGGAAGCACCTCCACGCCAGCTGCAACACGGCAGTCGAGTTCTCTGCCAATCTCTTCGGCCGCAAGGCTCGAGAAGAAGGGAAGGGAGGCCCAGCCGTTCGCAGCTTCGGCGCTTTTGCCTCCGGCACCCTTGGCTTCTGCGCAAAAAGCGGCGATGGCCGCCTCGTATCCGCCTGTCACTGCCCGCAGATCATTGTTTAATGACGATCCGGCCTTCGACCTTGGCCAGTACGCTGCCCTGCTGGCGGATATGGGTCATCACCACGCTCGCCATCAGCTTGCCGTCCGTTTTCCCGATCAGCGTGCGGCCACGTCCCAGCGCGCTGTAGCCATCGCCACCGCCCAGCATGAAGTCGTTGGTCGCAACCTTGTACTTCGCAGCCATGTCGATGTCCTTGCCGCCGACCTTGACGTCTGAGATCCGGCTGCCGACCGCGGCCTTCGGGTCGATGGTGAAGCTCATCCCCGACACCTGCGGGAAGCGCCCTGCTCGGTTGTCGATCTGGCTGACACCGTTCTCCAGTGCGTCCTTGATGTCCTTGCCGGTGATCTCAACCAGGGCAGTCGCGTTGCCGAAGGGCATCTCGGTCAGCATGTCGCGGCGGGTGATCTTTGCTCCAGCCGGATACTGCTTGTTGCCACGGATACCACCGCCGTTGGTAATCGTGACATCGGCCCCTGTGGAGGCGCGCATCGCGTCGGCGATCATGTTGCCCATGGCAGTTTCCTGCGAGCGGACAGAAGCCGAGCGGCTGTCGAGTTCGACGGCTGTCGTGCCGAGATCGACATCCAGTTCACGCGAAAGCTCACCCTCGTAGCGCTTGGTGATCGCCTGCGCCTCCGGATCGGGCTGGACTGTGGCGGAATCGATCACGCGGAAGCGGGGCACCCAGGTCACCTGCCGTGCGCCATCGCGCTGGCCGATGGTCGCGTAGATGTCGATGGCGGTGACGTACTCGCCCTCCTCGCCCGATTCCACCATCACCGTGCGGCCGTCGTAGACGAGGCGCAGATCATGGTCGTGGCCGGTCAGAAGCACATCCACGAGGCGCGAGCGCGCAATCTCGAGATCGCGGGCAAAATCGGTGTGCGTGACGGCGACGACCATGTCGGCACCCGCGTCCTTCAGCGCCTTGGTCTGTTCGCGCACAGTGGTCATCTCGTCGAGAAACTTCAGGTCGCCCGATGAAGACATCAGCGGCGATGTTGCCAGCGCTACACCGAAAACGCCGACCTTGACCGGCCCCATGTCGAAGATCTTGCGGTCCTGATGGTCTGGCAGTACCGAGCCGTCGGCGGCGCGCAGGTTGGCGGCAAAGGTCGGGTACTTCGCGAGCTTCGTCAGCTTGGCATAGTTTTCCTTGCCGAAATCGAACTCGTGGTTGCCCGGCACGAAGATGTCGGGCGGCACGACATTCAGCAGCTCGACCGTGTGCTGGCCCTGGTCGAATCCTGACATCAGCGAAGGCGAGAACATGTCGCCGGCGTGGGCATAGATCACCGGTATACCCTTGCCGCGCTCGGCACGGGCGATGGCTGCAAGGCGCGCAAAGCCGCCCCGGCGGCGTACGCCCTCCAGCTTGTAGATGTCGTTGACCAGCAACAGCGTATATGTTGGCGGCGCGCCCTGATCGGCAGCCTGCGCCACCGCCTCTTCCGGCGTGGCGGCAATGATCGTTGTGGCGGCAACACCAGCAGCGGCGGCCAACGTGAAAGCCTGGCGGCGGTTAAGATCGGTCATGAAACGCTCCTGCGTCAAAATCCGCATGTGACACACCATGACGGCATGACGTTTTCCTGACAACCGGAAACGCAAGACTGGCAATAGAAGGCTGGCGCACAGCGCGGCCGAGGGGTATCCCCGAGGCATGACCGCGTCCATCGATCTGATAGCCAAAGAACTGGTTTCCCTGCGCGATTTCCTGCGCCATGCCGTGAGCAGCTTCACAAGGGCCGGGCTGGTCTACGGCCACGGAACCACGACCGCGCTGGATGACGCGGCGTTTCTGCTGCTGGAAACGCTGAAATTGCCGGTCGATCAGCTGGAGCCCTGGCTTGATGCAAGGCTGCTGCCTCAGGAGCGCGGCGCACTGGCGGAGGTCATCGCTAAGCGCGTCGAAACGCGCCAGCCCTCCCCCTACCTTGTCGGTCGCACCTACATCCAGGGTGTGCCCTTCCGCGTCGATCCCCGTGTCATCGTGCCGCGCTCCTTCATCGGCGAGTTGCTGATGGGGGACGTGATTGTCGGCGGGGACGACGCGATGATTGCCGATGCTGTTGGGGTGACCTCGGTGCTCGATCTCTGCACCGGTTCCGGCTGCCTCGCCATCCTCGCGGCGCTGCGCTTTCCCAACGCGGCCGTCGATGCGGTGGAGCTGTCTGACGATGCGCTGGCGGTGGCACGGCTGAACGTTGCGGACCACGGCCTTGAAGACCGCGTGAGGCTGCTGCAAGGCGATCTCCTGACCCCCGTGAAATGCCGTCGTTACGACCTGATCATCGCCAATCCACCCTATGTGGCGGAGGAGGTGGTGGAGGCCTTTCCGCCCGAGTACGCGGCGGAGCCGCGCATGGCCCATGCCGGCGGTGCCGACGGGTTCGACCTCGTCCGCCGGATCGTCAGCGATGCGGCCAAGCATCTCGCGCCCGGTGGCGCGCTGTTATGCGAGATCGGCGAGGACCGCGAGATTCTGGAGGCGGATTTCCCTGACCTGCCCTTCCTCTGGCTCGACACGGCGGAGAGCAGCGGTGAGGTGTTCTGGATCGGGCGCGCCGGGCTGGGTGGCTGAGACGAACCGTCGCGCCGTCCGCCGCGTATCCGACACAGTCGCCGGAGATTTCCACCAACCATGAATCTCACCCCGCTCTTTGAAGCCTCGCTCTGGGTCCAGATGCATGTTGCTGCGGCCGTGCTGGCCATCGTGCTTGGCGCTGGACAGTTCATCGGGCGCAAGGGCACCATGCCGCATCGGCTGATCGGCTGGTTCTGGGTCGTGATGCTGGCAGCGCTTTGCATCACATCCTTCTTCATTCCCGGCTCTTTCTTCATCGGGCCAATCAGCGCCTTCCATGCGCTGTCGGTCTATACGCTGTGGTCGCTGTGGATGGGTGCCCGTGCGGCGCGGCGCGGCGACGTGGAGAGCCATCGCAGCTACATGGCGTGGCTCTACGGCCTCTCGGTGCTGATTTCGGCCGCCGTCGCGGTGCTGGGTGGCGGCGTGCTCAGTGAGGTGTTTCGCCTGAGTTGATGTCTGTCTACACCGCGATTTCGGGTTTCGGCGCATCGACCGTGGTTTCCGGCTTGGGCTCTTTCCGGAAGCCTTCGGCGAAACCCTGGCACAGCACATAGAACACTGGTGTGAAGATGAGGCCGAAGATCGTGACGCCAAGCATCCCGGCAAAAACGGCTGTGCCGAGGGATTGCCGCATCTCGGCACCTGCGCCCTGTGCGATCACCAGCGGCACCACGCCGAGAATGAAGGCAAGCGAGGTCATGACGATGGGGCGCAGCCGCGTGCGCGCAGCCGCAACCGCCGCGTCAAAGCGGCTCATGCCCTGTTCCCGCGCCTGCTTGGCGAACTCGACGATCAGGATCGCGTTCTTGGCCGCCAGCCCGACCAGCACCACAAGCCCGATCTCGACAAGGATGTTGCGATCAAGATCGCGCATGCCGACGCCGATCATGGCGGCGAGGATGCACATTGGCACGATCAGCACGACGGCCAGTGGAAGCAGCCAGCTTTCGTAAAGCGCGGCCAGCAGCAGGAAGACAAAGACGACTGCCAAACCGAAGGCAAGGATAGCGGTGTTGCCGGCAAGCTTCTCCTGCAGCGCGATCTCTGTCCACTCGAAGCCGAAGCCTGGCGGCAGGCGCTCCGCCGCGATCCTCTCCATCTGCTTGATGCCCTCGCCGGAAGAGAAGCCGCGCGCCAGACTGACCTGCACCTCGGCTGCCGGATAGAGATTGTAGCGCGGCACGCGAAAGGCGCTCGTGGTGTCGCTGAAGGTCGCGACCGAGCCAATCGGCACCATCTCGCCTGTCACGTTGCGGGTCTTGAGGTTGGCCACATCGCGCAGGTCCAGCCGGTAGGGATTGTCGGCCTGCGCCGTCACCCTGAACGTGCGACCCAGAATGTTGAAGTCGTTCACGAAGGACGAGCCCATGTAGATCGACAGTGTCTCGAAGACACGGCTGATCGGCACGCCCAGCGTCTCCGCCTTGGTGCGGTCGATGTCCGCATAGATCTGCGGCGTGCGCGTGTTGAACAGGGTGAAGGCGGAGGTGAAGCCCGGCGTCTGGCCGAGGGGTCCAGCGAGCGCCCAGGTCGCGCCTTCGAGCGCTGGCAGTCCCCGCCCCGCCCGGTCCTGGACATAACCCTTCAGGCCGCCACCGGTACCGATGCCCGGCACCGAAGGTGGTTCAATAACGAGAACGAAGGCCTCGGAGAGCGCGAACATGCTCTTGCGGAGATCGGCCAGGATGCCCTGCGTTGTCAGCCCTTCCTTCTGGCGGTCCTTGAAGTCCTTGAGGCGCACGAAGATCACGCCGGTGTTGGGTGCGTTGGTGAAGGTGGCACCATCAAAGCCGACGAAAGCAACCGAGTCCTTGACGCCCGGACGCGCCAGCATGATGTCGGAGGCGCGTTTGACGACGGCGTCTGTACGCTCCAGCGTCGATCCCGGCGGCAGCTGGAAGGCGGTGATGAAATAGCCGCGGTCAAGTTGCGGAACAAGGCCTGTGGGTGTGTTCACCAGCTGCTGGTAGGTGACGAACAGCAACCCGCCGTAGACCACGAGAACGATGACGCCGAGGCGGACAAGACGCCGTGTCAGCCCCGCGTAGCCGTTGGAGAGGCCGTCGAACATCCAGTTGAAGCCCTTGAAGAACCAGCGCAGCGGCGCTCCAAGTGCCCCCATGATCCCCTGGGGTTTGTGGTGCGGGTCGTGTGGTTTCAGCAGGATGGCAGCCATGGCTGGCGAAAGCGTCAGCGAGACAAAGGCGGAGATCAGCGTCGCAGCGGCGATCGTGACGGCGAACTGCTTGTAGAAGGAGCCCTGCAGGCCGGTGATGAAGGCGGTCGGGATGAAGACTGCGCAGAGCACCAGCGCAATGGCGATCAGCGCGCCGCCCACCTCATCCATGGTCTTGTGGGCGGCTTCGCGTGGGTTCATGCCTTCGGCGAGATAGCGCTCGACGTTTTCCACCACGACGATCGCATCATCGACGACGATGCCGATCGCGAGCACGAGGCCGAAGAGCGACAGTGTGTTGAATGAAATGCCGACCGCCCCCATGACCAGAAACGTGCCAACGAGCGACACGGGGATAGCCATGATCGGGATGATCGCCGCCCGCCAGCTTTGCAGGAACAGGATCACGACGAGCACAACCAGCAGAACGGCTTCCAGCAGGGTCTTGACGACCTCGTTGACGGATTCCTGGATGAATTCGGTCGGATTGTAGGCGATGGCGTAGTCAACGCCCGGCGGGAAATCCCGCTTCAGCGCGTTCATCTGGTTGATGACGTTCTCCGCGGTCGAGAGCGCGTTGGAGCCCGGCCGCTGGAAAATCACCATGGCGGTGGCGGTTTTGTTGTTGAGATAGGCATTGACGGTGTAGTCCTGCGAGCCAAGCTCGACCCGCGCGACATCGCGGATGCGCACATAGGAACCGTCCGGTTCGGCGCGGATCACGATATCGTTGAACTGTTCCGGATCGGAAAGTCGCCCCTGTGTCTGGACCGCAAGCTGGAACGCACCGGGCGCACTCGCCGGCGGCTGATTGATCGCACCTGCCGCGACCTGCAGGTTGGCAGCCCTGAGAGAGGTGATGACCTCGCTGGCCGTCAGGCTGCGCGCCGCGACCTTGGCGGGATCAAGCCAGATGCGCATCGAGTAATCGCGTGAACCAAAGACGTTGACAGCACCGATCCCATCGATGCGGGCCAGCACATCCTTCACGTAGAGCGTTGCGTAGTTGGAAATGTACTGCTGGTCTCGCGAACCGTCAGGCGAGATCATATGGACAACCATCATCAGGTCGGGCGAGGCCTTGCGCACGGTCACGCCAAGCCGGCGAACATCCTCGGGAAGACGCGGCTCGGCCACTG
>JBOFUS010000230.1:0-2156 GCA_051652685.1 Beijerinckiaceae bacterium | reverse complement strand
TCGCTCCGGCGGCCAGTGCCGCGAGGCTGTTCATGGCCGCGTTCGGGATCACGCGGTCGTAGACGTTCATGGTGAAAAGCGGCAACGCCAGCGCCAGCAGGTTCAGCGCGATGGTGGCGATCGTGACATGCGCATAGGTCATGCCGCCGCCTCTGAGGCCGGCCGCGAGCCAGCCCTTCGCCGTCCTGCCGTCGCGGCTTGCAGCCGAAGGCGGGAGCCCCTCGTCCGCGATATCCGCGACAGGGCGAAGACGGATCACGTCGCCTGTTGCCACCTTGGCGAGACCTTGAGCAGGCACAGCGCGAGGCGGCTGGCCGCTGCCTGGCGCTTCCACCACGACGTGTCGGGCGCGACCGTCGCCCTCTACCGAGACGGCGACCAGCACGGCACCGTTCTTCATAGGCAGCAGAACGGGACAATCATGCGCGCTGAGTGCGGCAACCGGTTGGTTCAGGAACTCGGCAGCAAGACCCGCACGGGCGCAGGCGAGACCAGCATGCGCCAGCGGCAACCGGCCATGCACGAGCGGCAGGCCGGCAGATATGCCGGCGGTCGGACGGGAAAGGCCGTACTGGCGCGCAACGTGGACGATGGCGAGGACCAGTGGATCGCGGCTTTCCGACTCGACCACAGGCGCATCACCGCGCAATCGCGCCGCAATTTCATCCATCATCCTGTGGGGCTCTGTGGCCGCCATGCGCGCGTCGCTCCCGCCCGCGATCATGAACACAGGCCGTTTGACCGTCGCAGAGGTTGGTTAATGCATCCTGACCAAGAGCATTGGCGGCATTGCGCTCAGAGTGCGCCTTGCGGCCGACGGACAGGATCGCCCGATGGATGCGACGCCTCGATGGGAGCGTCTATCCCCATGGCCGGCAGCAACCGCCCCATTGCACCAAGCACGCGGAAGACGCTGTAGCGGCCCGAGAATTCTTCCGTGACAAGGTTTGTGCGCGAGATGAACATCTCGTTCTGGATGTCGAGAATGTCGATCAGCGTGCGCTGCCCCAGGTCATACTGCTCGACGTAACCCTTGTAGGCCGCCTGGTTCTGCGCAAGCTGGCGTGCAAGTGCCGAGCGGCGGGCACTGGCGGTCTGGATGGCGCTCCAGGCGAAGCGCACCTCGCGCTCGACCACGCGGCGGGCGTTTTCCGCCGCGTCCTTCGCCTCGAAACTGCGCTCGCGCGCCTCGGCCACGCGGGCCGTATCGATGCCACCGCGGTAAAGGTTCTGGCGCACGACCAGCAGCGCTGACGCCTCTGTCCGCCCGCGATCGCGGTTGTAGAGACCGTAGTTGGTGTCGACACCCACCTGCGCATCGATGCGCGGGTAGAAGCGCGAGTTTGCCGAGTCGATGGCGGCCTCGGCTGCGCGCGTGTCGGCAAGGGCCGCAACAACCGATGGCGCCATGCGCCGCGCTTCGCCGACCGCGATCTCGATATGGCCGGGCAGCGCTTTCACGGGGGCCTTGACGGGTTGAAGCTTGCCGGGGGCCACACCCACCACGGCGCGATAAAGGGTCGCGGCGTCGCGCTGGCGGGATTCGGCCTCGGCGAGCACGGCTCTCGCTGCTTCCAGCCGGGCACTGGCCACATTGGCATCCACCGGCGAGCCCCCACCGCCACTGATGCGCGTGCGCACGCGGCCGAGAAGTTGCTGGTGCGCGGCCACGTTCTGCCGCGCCACGCTGACGACAGCGCCGGAGCGCTGCACCTCAAGATAGGCCTGAGTCGTGCGCAGTGCGATGGAGTTTGCGGTATCAGCCACGCGGCTGCGCGCGGAATTGACACGCTCTCCCTGGCGGCGGCGTTCGCTGTCGCCCTCGAAGCCGTCGAAGAGGTTTTGCGTCACCGTCACGCCTGCGCTGGTGCGGTCACGGCCCGTGCGGCGCGTATCACGGCCCGGACGCGTATCGGCGATATCACCGATGCGGCCACCGGCGGTGGCTGAAAGATCGACCGTCGGGCGGTTGAGACCCTTGGCGGCTTCCAGCTCCTGATCAATGGCCCGGCGGTTCGCGCGGATCGATCCCAGTTCGGGATTGATCCCGACTGTTTCCCTCAGCACCGCCTGAAGCGGCTGGGCTTTGCCTGGATTGATCGCGGCAAAGACAGAGAATGCGACCGCGAGGACCGCTCCTCCTGTCAATTTTGCCA
>JBOFUS010000229.1:0-1627 GCA_051652685.1 Beijerinckiaceae bacterium | reverse complement strand
AGGTTAACGCGGATTGATGCCGATTGCCGATGCGATGTAGTCGGTGTCCCAGGTTGCGAGCTTTCGTTTTCCTTTGATGGATGTTTTTCCGGGCATAGCGCGGATGAGGTTGAGGGCGAGGTGGCGGATGAGGGCCATGTTGGTGGCTCCGTGGCCTCGTCTGAGGCGCGATTGATCCTCTTTGAACTCGACGTCGAGCACCCAGTGCAGGCCGTTTTCGATGGCCCAATGGGAGCGGGCCGCCGTGGCGAAGGCCGACGCGGTGAGGACGCGCGATGAGATGTAGCAGCGTCGTTCGGTTTTGACGGCGCCGTCCCGTTCGATGCTGGTCTCGATCATGGCGATGGTCTTGAGGCCCTTGAAGCGCGGTTCGTCGGGATAACGGCGTTTGCCGCTCATCCAGTCGACGCGTTGCGAGACGAGATGACGGCGGGTTTCGATCCGGCCATGGGCTTTCTCGACCTCGGCCAGAACCTCGACCTCGGAAGCTGGAGCCTTGTCGCAATAGAGTTCGATCTCGGCATGGGCGGTTTTCTGGTTATCCTTGGTGGCGAGGAGATAATCGCCGCCGAGATCGACGATCGTCGCGGCGATCTGCGACTGGCAGCCCATGGCGTCGATGCTGACGAGGCTGCCGGCGAGCGCGCCCGAGGCGGCCAGTTCCGCCAGCAGCAGGGGGATCGCCGTGATCTCGTTGGACTTGTCGGCCACAGCGCGCTGCCCGAGCACCAGATTGTGCGTGGTGGCGTAGGCCGAGACCAGATGCAGCGCCGCCTGGCCGCGCCCGCGATCATGGCTGCGCCGCGAGGTCTTGCCGTCGAGCGCGATCTGGCCCACCGCGTCCGGCAATCGCTCGGCGACAAAGCTGAGGAAACAGGCCGAAAACAGCTCGGGCTCGATCCGGTTCATCACCACCCGAAGCCAGTCGGCGCAGGGAATGCCGTGATGATACTCCCGCAACCCGCGCAGGAACGGCAGATGCCGGTTCCCCCACAGGACGATGTCGTCATAGTCGTCGCAGGCCGCCATCGTCCCGCACACGACCAGCAGCAGCACCTCGTCGAGCCGATACATCACCTTGCAAGGCTGGCGACCATCCTTGATCGCCGAAAAATGGTCCAGAAGGCTGCGCGCGCGTGGCGTGCCCGAAGCAGCAGCGTTCATCATGACGTCCTCCCAAATCGTCGGAAGCCCGTTGAATCACGCCAAAATCAATCCGTCACAAAATCCTGAAACGCGTTTACCTGACCTCGTTGCCCTGCCGTTAACCTGAAGCGATTGCCCTGTTATGAGTCCACTGCCTAATGTCGATAGCGAATGAAGTTGTCCGGTTTTGGTAGCACGTGAGTTGTCCGCTTCTTTGTGATTGACCGGGGCTCGCCAGCGGGCTCAGGCGGCCTTTCTTTCTTTCTCGATAGCCCCTTTCTGGCAGTATCTTCCGATGCACCGCTGCCCGTGGAAGATGGCGTGGGTTCCGTCGTGATATTGGCGGACCTTGACGGTGGCTTTGACGAAGTGGGCTCTCAGCGGACTTTCGGGGATCTGGAGCTTGAGGGTGTTGAAGGAGACGCAGTTGTCCTGGCCCACCTTGCGCTCCTCCTGCAGGCAGAGGATCTCGGCCAGATCG
>JBOFUS010000228.1:0-3098 GCA_051652685.1 Beijerinckiaceae bacterium | reverse complement strand
GCGACACCGGTGCTGATGTTTCTGGGCATCGAGGTCGGGCTGCTGCTGAGCGCGGCTGCCGTGACCGAAACGATCTTTGCCTGGCCGGGCGTCGGGCGCTTGCTGGTATCCTCGGCCGCGCAGCGCGATCTGCCGGTGGTGCAGGCATCGATCCTTTTCGTCGCCTTCGTGATCGTCGTCTGCAATCTGGCGATGGACCTGCTCCATGCCGCGCTCGATCCGCGCGTCGATGCGCTTGGCGCTGAGGCCAGCCGCGCATGAGCGACGCCATTCTCCTGTCAGCACCCGAGGTTTCCGCCGCGCGTCCACGGCTCGCAATGCCGTGGACGATCCGCATCTGCGTGGCGTTTCTGGTGCTGATGGTGCTCGTCGCCCTCTTCGCGCCGCTGATCGCGCCCTATGACTTCGCCCAGCAGAACCTTGCCCGAAGGCTTCGCCCGCCTGTCTTCTGGGGCGGGGACTGGAACTACATCCTCGGTACTGACAATCTCGGCCGCGATATCCTGAGCCGCCTGATCTACGGCGTGCGTACCTCGATCATGATCGCGTTTGCCGGCACGCTGATCGGTGCGGTGCTTGGAACATTCCTCGGCTATGTGGCGGCGCGCCGGCGCGGCTTTGTCGATGAAGCGATCATGATGATGGTCGATGTGCAGGCGGCGTTGCCTGCCTTCTTCGTGGCGCTCGCCTGCATCGCGCTCGTCGGTTCCAATATCCTCATCTTCATCGTGCTGGTCAGCCTCGAAGGCTGGGAACGCTACACCCGGCTGGTGCGCGGGCTGGTGCTGTCGGAGCAGGAGACGGGTTACGTCCGCGCCGTGAAAGCACTCGGGGCAACGCCGACACGGGTTGATTTCAACCATGTGCTGCCGAACATCGGCGCGTCGCTCGTCGTGCAGATGAGCATCACCTTCCCCTGGGTGATCCTGCTGGAAACGACCCTGTCGTTTCTGGGCCTTGGTGTGCAACCGCCTGGCACTTCGCTCGGCCAGATGCTGGGCGCGGGGCGGAACTTCCTGCTGCAGGCCTGGTGGATTTCGGTGTTTCCCGGCGTCGCGATCTTCCTCACCACGCTGTCCATGAGCCTCTTCGGTGACTTCATGCGCGACTGGCTAGACCCCACCCTCGACGCGCCTTGATGGATCGTCATTTCACTGTCGTTTCAAGTGTCTAGTCATCAAACCTTACAAGGAACCGGGAGCCGAACCATGAGTCTCAACCGTCGCCATTTCGTGGGTGGAGCCGTCGCTGCGCCCTTCGTGATCACCACGCCGAACGCCATCGCGCAGACAGACAACCGGCCGACGCTGACCATCGCCGTGGCCGAACTGCCGAAGGTGCTGGAGCCGGCGCTCGAGTTGAACAACGTCGGCACGCGCGTAACCTACTCCGTATTCGACACAGTGCTGCGCCGCGATTTTAAAGGCTCGCCGGACGGCGGTGGATCGAAGCTGCTGCCGCATCTGGCCACGGAATGGACGCGCGAGAGCAGCCAGTCGCTGCTGGTCAAGTTCCGCAACGACGTGAAGTTCCACAATGGCGACGAGATGACCGCCGAGGACGTCGCCTACACCTTCCGTGATGGCCGGCTCTGGGGCGAGAAGCCGCAGATTCCCGGCGGCCGCGCTTTCTTTGGTGTACTCTCCGGGGTCGAGGCCGTGGACAAGCACACGGTGCGCTTCAAGACCCGCATCCCGGACGTGCTGCTGGAGCAGCGGCTGGCTTCGTGGTGCTCGTGGATCGTCAACAAGCGGCACTATGAGCAGGTGGGTGTTGACGGTTTCGGCAAGAACCCGGTCGGCACGGGCCCGTATCGTTTCACGCGCCTGCGCGCCAACGAGTTCATGGAGTTCGAGGCGTTCGACGCCTACTGGATGGGCAGGCCGACGGCGCGCCGTGTCATCTTCCGCGAGGTGCCGGAGCTTTCCACCCGCATCGCTGGCCTCGTGTCGGGCGAGTTCGACATGATCACCAATGTCCCGCCGGACCAGATCAAGGTGATCGAGGGTTACAAGGATGTGGAAGCCCGTTCCGTCGTCCTGGCGAACAGCCATCTGCTCACCTTCGATGCGCGCAGCCCGCAGACCCGCGACAAGCGCGTGCGCCAGGCGCTTTCGCTCGCCATCGACCGCAAGAAGCTTGTCGACTCGCTCTGGCTCGGCAAGGCGACGATCCCCGCCTCGCACAACTATCCCGAATACGGCGGGATGTTCCTTGAAGGCCGGAGCATCCCCTTCGATCCGGTGAAGGCGAAGGAACTGCTGAAGGCTGCCGGCTACAACGGAGAGCCGATCACCTACCGCACGCTGCCGAACTACTACACCAACGCGCTGGACGCCGCGCAGATCATCGTCGAGATGTGGAAGGCGGTCGGCATCAACGCGCAGCTTCAGGTCGTCGAGAGCTTCGCCCAGATGCAGGCGGCGGGTCAGCAGGTGGGCAACACCTCGAACTCGACCCGCTTTCCCGATCCGCTGGGCGCGATCTGGATTTCCTGGGGGCCGAACTCCGAGTTCCAGCGCACCAAGGCTTTTGCGGAGGCCGACGCAGCCGCATTCAACGCCGCCGGTCGCCAGCTTGAGGGCGAGACGGACCCGGCAAAGCGCAAGGCGCTGTTCACGCAGATGCTCGACGCCTGGGAGGATTCGATGCCTGGCACCATCCTCTACCAGCCGTTCGAGAGCTATGCGGTGAAGAAGAAGATCAACTGGCGTCCCTACAGCTTCTTCTTCATGGACTTGAGACCGGACAACCTGAGCTTCTGAAGGTGAGACACGAGCAGGACCGGTGCCGAAAAAAGCGCCGTTCCGCAAGTTCGTCATTGCGAGCAAAGCGAAGCAATCCAGTCAACGTTTCCGCGTAAGGCACCACGTTCCCGCGCGACCCCACCGTCGTTCTGGATTGCTTAGTCGCTTTGCTCATCGCAATGACGATCGCGAGCTTCAGCAAACTTCCGGCTGCATCAACCGTGCCGCACCGTCGCGCCAATGGCTTCGTGGTCGGAGATCACGGTTCCATCAGCGCCAAGCGCCGGGGCAATCCATGGCTCTGAGGCAGCCAGCCCGCGCGTGAACAGCCAGTCGATCTTGAGTGTCGGC
>JBOFUS010000227.1:0-1784 GCA_051652685.1 Beijerinckiaceae bacterium | reverse complement strand
TGTCGCATGGGCTTTGCCACGCGAAAATCATGAACGGTGCCCGCGACCGAGAGAATTTCCCCGGTCGGGATCAGGTCCTTATCGGTCGGCGTGCGGAAGCTGGCGTCCAGCGTAAGAAGATGGTCGCCACTGTCCGTCGAACCGTCGAGGTTGAAATAGGAATGATGCGCGAGGTTGACGATGGTGGGCTTGTCCGTGGTGGCGGAAAGCTCAACCACCAGCGTTGATGGAGCGGCAAGACGGTAAACACAGACAGTGTTTAATGTCCCTGGATAGCCCTCATCCCCGTCTGGCGAGACAAGACCGAGTGTCACGCTGTCTTCCGTTAGGGCGAGAATGGTCCAGAGTCGCTTGCCAAACCCGGCCGTGCCGCCGTGGAGATGGTGTTTGGGGACGCCACCCGGTCCGGGTGGGTCGTTCTGGTTCAGTGTCACCTGACACTTCGCGCCATCCAGCACGAAGGCGCCCCGGTCAATCCGGTTGGCAAAACGGCCGGCGATGGCTCCGAAATGTGGAGAATGCGCCGGGTAGGGCTCGAAGCTCTCGAAGCCGAGCACCACGCGCTGCATGCCGCCCTTATGCGGCACATGCATGTCACGCAGCACTGCGCCCCAGGTCATGATGCTTGCGGTCGCACCTGCCGCATTGCGGAGTGCGATCGCATGGACCAACTGGCCTTCAAATGTTCCGATTGTGGTGACCTGGGACATCTCTATCGCTCTGTGGTGCTGGTTGGTCGGGTACGGACGGATATTGATCCCGGGCGCCTAGTTCAACCTCTCGCCGGAGGCAGGATCGAAGACATGCACCGCCGAAGATGCGATGGAGAAGCCGATCCGGCCGTCGCTTGCCACGTTCTGCGAGGTGGGAGCCTGCACCACAAGTCCCTGCCCTTCAAACGTGCCGTGCAACAGCCGTGTGGCACCAAGCTCCTCGACGAAATCGATGCAGATGGCGTGGCTGCGGTCGCGGGGGTCGGCTGCTGCGATATCCTCCGGCCTGAGCCCAACGATGATCTCGCGCCCGTTTGCCATATCGGCTGGTAAATGAGGGACAGGAAGCCTCAGATCCCCGACCAGCACCTGACCGTCGGCGATCTCACCCTTGAGCATGTTCATGGGCGGCGAGCCAATGAACCCCGCGACGAAGCTGGTGCGCGGCCGCATATAGAGTTCGGTCGGTTTGCCGATCTGTTCGATGCGGCCGGCGTTCATCACGACCAACTGGTCGGACAGTGTCATCGCTTCGACCTGATCATGGGTCACATAGAGCGAAGTGACGCCAAGCTCACGCTGCAACCGCTTGATCTCAACGCGCATCTGCACCCGCAGCTTGGCGTCGAGATTGGACAATGGCTCATCGAACAAGAACACCTGCGGCTTGCGGACAATGGCGCGGCCCATGGCGACGCGCTGCCGCTGCCCGCCCGACAGCTGGCGTGGCCGCCTTTCCAGGAAAGACTCGATGGCGAGGATGCGCGCCGCCTCCTGCACGCGAGCCTTGATCTCAAGCTCCGGCGTCTTCCGGTTGCGCAAGCCATAGGCCATATTGTCGTAGACGCTCATGTGCGGATAGAGCGCATAATTCTGGAACACCATGGCGATGTCGCGCTCGGACGGCTCGATATCGTTGACCACGCGCCCGCCGATGGAGCAGGTGCCGCTGGAGATTGTCTCCAATCCCGCGACCATGCGCAGAAGCGTGGACTTGCCACAGCCGGACGGGCCGACCAGGACGGTGAAGGAGCCGTCGGGAATGTCGACGGATACGCCTTTCACGGCTTC
>JBOFUS010000226.1:0-7892 GCA_051652685.1 Beijerinckiaceae bacterium | reverse complement strand
CTTTCGGCGTCGGCCTCGATGCGCGCACGCCGGCCGGCTTCGAGCATTCCCATCTTGCTCCGCAATGTGCTCGTCATTTTTCTCACCTTCTCGTTCGCGCCAAGTGGCGGTCAAATCTTTTGTCGGCTTTGTTGATCAGTCGCCTGTAGAAGCTTTTCTCACCAACCCCCGACTTGTCTGCGCCAGCGAGCAGGATGGCCTGCCGGCTTGGATCGAAAGCAAACGCGATGCGCCAGACCCCTTCAGCTGCATTGCACCGCAGCTCCTTCATGTTGGCATGCCGTGAGCCGACCAGTGTGTCGGCATGCGGCCTTCCGAGCACAGGTCCTTCGCGTTCGAGAAGGATCAAACGAGCCAGAATGCCATCCTGAACCGCGTCGGGAAGAGCGTCGAACTCCAGTTCGGACTCATCTGCGAACGTAACGATCCACACGGTTCGTTTCTTTCCATCCGATAGCGATATAGCTTCAAAGAACTATTTTTGCAAGTCAGTCATTGTTTCCGTGCAATCAGATTCCAGTGAGCGACGCGGAAAGGCCCGGTTTCCCGGGCCTCCCTCGTCATGCGCAGGCCGTCGTTCAGCCAGTCGCGCGCTCCACGTCCATGAGCAGCTTCTCGGCGCGTGCTTCATCGAGGCGGTTGGTGAGACGCTTGGCTTCCTGCTCGTCGCGCACCGTCTTGGCGAGGGTGAAGGCGGAGCCTGTCAACATCACGGCGGCCATGGCGAGATAGCCCTTTTGCCAGATGTCGCCGGACAGGCCCCAGATGCCCAACGCCGTCATGAAGGCGGCAATGCCGAACGAGATGTAGGTGAAGGCGACCCAGGCCGCGGTGTTAGAGGTGGTGGTGTTCATGGTTAACTCTCCTTGAGGTTCGATGGGATTGAAACCGGTTAGCCCTGAGGCTGGCCGTAGCGGGCGAGGATGTCGGCGGCCTTCGTGCGCTTCTTTGCGCCCAGCCCCGCCTCCGCCAGCCGCTCGTCGAGCGCGCGGCCATCCATGTCGCGGTCCAGTTCGTCGAGTGCTGCGGCGGCGTCCTCCTCGCGGGCCTGCTCCTGTTTGATGCGGGCAAGCGTGGCTTCCGCCTCGCGCAGCGAACCCGAGCCCAGCGCGGCGGCCTTGCGCCCGTTGGCCCCGGCGCGGCGGAGCGCATCGCCGGCGCGGGCGGTTTCAAGGCCGCGCCGAAGCTCCATCAGTCGCTGCCGGCCATCCTCGACCATCCGCCTCAGGCGGGTGATGTCGGCATCGAAGCGCTGGATGGCCTCACGGCGGTCCCTGGCCTCGTCTTCGGCGGCGGCGAGTGCGGCTGCGGCGTCACCCGCCAGATCGGCGCGGTCGGCGGCGAGCGCATCCCGGATGGCAAGATCGAGTTCGTCGACGCGCTTTGCGAGTGCCTCGACGGCGCGCTGCTCGGCGCTCCGGTGCGCCATGGCGCAGGCGAGTTCCTTGCGGGCATGTTCGAGAGACGCAGCGGCTTCCCTCAGTTGCTGTTCGAGGATGCGGATGGCGTTGGCGCTGAAGACAGCGTCTTCGGCATCGGCTGCTGCGCCGCGCATGAGTGTGGAGAAAAGGCGAAACATCGTCATCCCTCCGATCAGATCGTGGAAACCGGCGCGCGGTCCGGCTCGATGAAGGAGGCGAGGATCGCCACGAGCAGCAGCGCAATTGTAACGCCTAGATACAGGATGCTCGCGCCCTTGGCGAAGGACTGCATGAAGGCCATTCCAAAGGGAAAGCCATACGCGGTCTCGACCATTGCGCCATCGAGGCCGGAAAGCGAAATAAAACTCATCATCGTCGTCTCCTGTTGCCCGCCGTTCTTGCGACCGGAGCCCCCTCGGCTCCTCTCATCGCCTCCGCATCAGGAATGAACAATGTTCATTTTTAGGTCCGATGCGGCCAACGCCGTTCATGTCCTCCTTCTCCCACAAGAATGAACAATGTTCAATATCTATTTTGAACACTGTTCAAAGTTTCTGGCGAATGGTAAACCGGGCCTTGCCGCGATGGGCGCGGAAGGCGAGGACCAATGGCAAAGCTGAGAAGCCGCGAAGTCATGAAGGACGAGTTCATTGTCATCGGCGAGGCGTTGATCGAGGCGGAAGGCCTTGCTGCGCTTCAGGCGAGAGCTGTCGCGGAGCGTGCCGGCTGTTCCGTCGGCACGATCTACAACAGCTTCGAGACGATCGACGGGCTGATTCTTGCGGTCAACGTGCGGACGCTCGGCGAACTCGGCCAGCGGCTGCGAAAGGCACTGGCGGGAAACGAGCAGGCGACGCTGGCCAACCGGCTCGGCGTCCTGGCCTTCGCCTACCTTGATTTCGCCGCCACCCATACCCTCCGCTGGCGAGCCGTGTTCGAACACAACATGAGCGCCCGTCAGCCCGTGCCGGACTGGTATCGTGCCGCGCAAGCTCCGCTTTTCGGCCTGCTGGCCCAGACGCTGCCGGAAGCCATGAACGACCATCGCCGGAAGGTCGCTTCGCACATGCTGTTCGCTGCCGCCCATGGCGTGGTGACGCTGGCACTCGACACCAAGCTGACAGACCATTTCGACCGTGAAGCGACGGAGGACCAGTTGCGGATGCTGGTCACGCTTGCGGGCAAAGGCCTGGAAGAGGGCTAAGGCTCAAAACCGCCGCCAGCTTGCGACGAGGACCCCTCGCTCGGCCAGCGTGTTTTTGCCAGCCAGCGTGGCAAAAGCGCCGAACTGCATCGACCAGCTGTCGGTAAGGCGTGCAACGAGGCTGATCTGTCCCTTGTGCCGTCGCCAGTGGCGGCCGCCCGGACCCTCGCGGTTCAGGGACATGGCATTGAACGACTGGAACATCAGCTGCGCGCGCGAAAACAGATCGATCCCGAAAGTCGCATCCAGCTCCAGGCTGTCGGCCGCAATCCCGCTTCGACGGTGATAGCCGAGGCGAAGATCCGCAAAGGCGTGGCGTCCCGCCAGAGGGAAACCCTGTCCAGCCAGAAGCGAGAAGCGCGCCTCTGTCGGCGCGGAATGGCGGCGTCCCCGCATTGTCAGCCGCCATTCGCCTGCCGTCCAGCCCTCGATTTCCGCCGACACAAGGCCACCGTTCCAGCGAAATACAGGGAAACGCCCGCCGAGCCCTGCCTTTGCGATACGGCGAAGGTCCGTGCCATCCCCCGATTCCTTGAGTGTGGTCGAAAATTCGCCCCCGGCCAGAAGTGTAAAATTCTCCGAAACGCCGAATTCAATCCGCTGCCCGCTCTCGGCCTTCAAGAAGCGTTCCGTGCCCGGCGAAGGTGCGTCCCGCCCGAAGCCGCGCGTCGCGAGGCTGACCGTGGAAGCGAATATGACCTGGAGTCGGCCCGGCGGTTGCAGCCAGGCACCCGCCTGCGCGTCAGAGATGGGCATCATGACCAGAAACGTTGCCGTCAGGCGGCGCAGGGCCGACCGCATCTTTCGCCCCCTCTTGCGAAGGCAACAGCGAAAGCGGCAGGTGACGCTGCGTCACCCCTGTAGAATCACGTATCGGAAATGTTGCCTGTCAGGTGCCGATGCGCTGCATCGATGCTGGTTGCGTATCCGCAGCCACCTCGCCCGTCAGCTGCGGCCCGGGGCCGCTCCACGGTGCGCTCTTGAACCAGCCGACGGCGTGGGCGATCAGCACCACGCCCGCAAGGCCGAGGATGTTGACGACGCTCACGGTGACAAGATCGCGTCCAGTCTGATCAAGCAGCAATCCGGCAAGCCGGGCCAGAAACAGGCTCGCCATGAAGGTCGCGAGCGACTGCTGGCCAACCTTGACCACATGCCGCGACCAGCCATCGCCGATGCGGGCACGCCAGGATTCAGCAAGGCTGAGCGCCACGTAGGCAAGTGCCAGAAAATGCAGATAGCGCAGCGGATGCAGGTTGGTCTGCTGCGTTTCGCTCGGCAAGAGCCAGTCATGGATTGGCTGCAGGAAGGGGAACCATTCCCGCGTGAGAAAGAAGGCAAGTGGAAGCGCTGCCAGCAGAAAGCCCGCCGAAACCAGCAGCAGCGGTCGCCGGTTCAGCGGCGCTGCCGGCAGCCACTTCGCGCCAAAGGCGAAGCCCGTGAAGAAGATCAGCTGCCAGGCGAAGGGATTGAAATACCACGGCCGCGCATTCCACGGATCGCCGGTGATCGACAGGCCGAAGGCATGCACCGCGCCGTAGAGCGCGAGGCTCAATCCAAAGGGCGCAAACGGATGTGCCCGGCGCGCCAGCATCATCACGGGGATGAGCGCGAGGATGACGAGATACATCGGCAGGATGTCGAGATAATCCGCCTGCCAGCGCAAGGTCATCATGGCGACAAGCGCGCGGCCGGGCTCCCGGACGAGCGGATCGAGCCCCTGATTCTCGATGTAGCCGATTGCCGGAAAGTAACTGTCGGCCGCGAAATAGAGCGCCATGATCGCGAGAAAAAGTCCGATATGGGCCCAATAGACCTGCCAACAGCGCTGCGCGATGCGGGCCGCACCCATCAGCCAGCCGCGCTTCGCAAAGACTGCGCCGAAGGCGAGCGAAGAGGCAAAACCCGACGAGAACACGAAAATCTCTGTGGCATTCGAGAATCCAAAGCGCGCGGGAATAAGATTGTTCCAGGCGTTGCCCGGCACATGCGCGATGAAGATGATGAGCATTGCCAGCCCGCGAAAGAAATCGAGGCGGAGATCGCGGGGGCGCTTGGGCCGGGCGGGGACGGTAGCTTTCACGCCCGCTGCATCGCAAGGCGCGGCAAGAAGCGCCAGTCGCGTTTGCGTGAAGTTAGCTGCGTGGCGTCGGCCGCCAGCCGGGCGGAGCCAGCTCGAAGCCCTTGAAATCGAAACCAGGAGCCACCGTGCAGCCGACAAGCGTCCACGCACCCAGCGACGTTGCCGTCTGCCACCAATTGGCTGGAACGACGATCTGCGGGCGCTGGGCGGCCTTCAGGTCGGGGCCAAGATGCCGCGCCTCGGCGTCATGGCCGTTGGGGCTGACGGTGATGACGAGTGGCGCGCCGGCATACCAGTGCCAGACCTCCGCCGCATCTACCCGGTGCCAGTCCGAGACATCGCCGACGTCGAGCAGGAAATAGATGAGCGTCGACGCGGCGCGGCCTTCGGCATCGACCCGTTCGTCGCGCCAGGTCTCGCGGTAGTGACCGCCTTCCGGGTGCGGCTTCAGATCAAGGATGCGGATGATCTCGGTGGCAGAAAGATTGGGATTGAACATGGAGCTCACAGGATAAAGCGGCTGAGATCGACGTTTCTGGCAAGGTCGCCGACCTGCTGGTTCACATACTCACCCGTGATGGTGAACGTGTCGCCCGCGCGGTCGGGTGCTGTGAAGCTGATGTCGTCGAGAATGCGCTCCATCACCGTCTGGAGCCGGCGTGCGCCGATGTTCTCGACCGAGTCATTCACTTGGACGGCGATCCGCGCGATGGCCTCGATCGCATCCGGCGCAAACACCAGCGTCACGTTCTCCGCACCCAGCAGCGCCACATACTGCTTGGTCAGCGAGGCCTCCGTCTCGGTCAGGATGCGGCGGAAGTCCTCTTCTTTCAGGGGGTGGAGTTCCACGCGGATCGGCAGGCGGCCCTGCAACTCCGGCAACAGGTCTGATGGGCGCGCGATGTGGAATGCGCCAGACGCGATGAACAGCACGTGGTCGGTCTTCACCACGCCATGCTTGGTGGACACACTTGTGCCCTCGATCAGCGGCAGCAGATCCCGCTGCACGCCCTCGCGCGACACCTCGCCGCCGCCCTTGCCTTCGCGCACGCAGATCTTGTCGATCTCATCGAGGAAGACGATGCCGTTTTCCTCGACCTGGCGGATCGCCTCCTTCACGATGGCATCGTCATCGAGAAGCTTGTCGCACTCTTCCTCAACCAGCGGGTCATGGGCTTCCTTGACCTTCAATTTGCGCGGCTTTGACCTCCCGCCAAGCTTGCCGAAGATGTCGGCGAGGTTGATTGCGCCCATCTGCGCCCCCGGCATGCCCGGAATGTCGAGCATCGGCGTGCCGCCACCGCCACCGGACTGCATCTCGATCTCGATTTCCCTGTCATCGAGATCACCGGCGCGCAACTTGCGCCGGAAGCTGTCGCGGGTCGCCTCGCCGGCGTTGGCACCCACCAGCGCCTCGAGCACGCGGTCCTCGGCGGCGACATGGGCGCGGGCGCGCACATCGTCGCGGCGTTTTGCCTTCACTTGCGAGATGCCGATGTCGAGCAGGTCACGGATGATCTGCTCTACGTCGCGGCCGACATAGCCGACCTCGGTGAACTTCGTGGCCTCCACCTTGATGAATGGCGCGCCGGCGAGCCGCGCCAGCCGCCGGGCGATCTCCGTCTTGCCGCAACCGGTGGGGCCGATCATCAGGATGTTCTTGGGCGTCGCTTCCTCGCGCATCGGCCCGGTCAGCTGCTGTCGCCGCCAGCGGTTCCGGAGCGCGATCGCAACGGCGCGCTTGGCGTCCTTCTGGCCAACGATGTGCCGGTCAAGTTCCGAGACGATCTCGCGGGGAGAAAAAGTGGTCATGCGGCTTTCGCCCTGCCTTCCGAATACGCCGCTCCAGATGGCACGGGGAAGCTGGCGAACGCCAGTGCGAGTTTGAGCGGAGGTGCCGTTGGGACAGTTTGTCCATCGGACGGTACGACGCGGAGTGTGACGCGGTCTTTGGCATTTTGCATAGAATATGCGGAAAATTTGATTCATATTTAGCGCGTTTTAACATTGTACGGCCAAAGCATTGGGGATGCCGTGCTTGCGGATGTTAAGACAAGACCAAGGTCGCGGGGGCGAACTTGACGGGCTTGAGACTGTGCAAACGGGCGGCTCAATGTCGACTTTTGCAGGAATGGGGCGGAAGCAGAATGACTACGGTGCGTTTCAGGTTGGGCCGGAGCCGCATTGTGCACCGTGTGTTTTTATTGGGCAGCATCGGTCTGGCTGGCCTTATCGGCGTCGGCTGGGCCTATACCTATGGCGAACGCCGTCTCCAACTGGCCAACGAGCGGCTTGAGGCCGCCGAAAAGATTGATATCGCACGCTCCGATATCTCTTCGGCATCCTTGAAACTGCGATTGATCGAAAAGGATTACCTGAAAACCCGCGATGCCAACCTTGTGGCCCGCCACAACGAGGCTGCAGTTCGTGTCGTGGCCGACCTTGAGATGATCAGGAAAGGCGGCGAGGCGCAGGGGATTGCCGAGATCGGCGACAAGATTGATGCATTGGCCTCTGCGCTCTCGCGCTACCGCCAGCAGTTCGGCCGCATGGCGCAGGCGATGGACAAGCTCGGGCTGAGCGAAAAGCTGGGCCTCGAGGGCAAGCTGAGAGACGCTGTCCACGCGGTCGAGACGGAGATCGCCAAATACGACCACATGATGCTCGAGAACCTCATGCTGCAGATGCGCCGGCACGAGAAAGATTTCATGCTAAGGCGCGACCCGGTCTATCTGGACCGCATCGGCGCGCGGGTGGTTGCTTTCAAGGCTGAACTTGCGGCCGCCAGGATGCCCGATGCGATCAAGGCAAACATCGGCAGCCTCATCGAAACCTATCACGATGCCATGAAGTCCTGGGTCGACAGCTCGCTCGATGTTGCGATGGCGCAGGATGGCGCGCAATCCGCCTATGTGATGGTGGAGCCGTTGCTGGCCGATGCAGGCAGGGCGATCGAGGCCTTCAGGGACGAAACGGCCAAGGCCCTCGCCAGCGATCAGGCCTTTGTGAAAAGTCTGATGCTGTCGGTCTTTGCCGCATGCGTGCTGGCTGTCATCGGACTCGGCACCTTTGTTGGACGCTCTATCAGCGCTCCGCTTGCGCGCATGAAAGACGCCGTCGCCGCCATGGGAGACGGGCATCATGAAGGGGCGATCTCGGGCGCGGAGCGCAGCGACGAACTCGG
>JBOFUS010000225.1:0-3545 GCA_051652685.1 Beijerinckiaceae bacterium | reverse complement strand
TGGCCTTCACCTCATCCAGGAAGCGGGAAAGCGCGCGGTCCGTAAAGCGGGTGAACTGGGCCTCGAACTGCGGCGGATTCGTGCCGGGGATCGGCTGGTAGCTGGTGTCGAACAACGCGGCACGTGACAGCCCTCCGGCCGCAATCTCGTTGCGCATTTCTGCGGCGATGAAGACGGCCGAGCTGCGGCACAGATCGACAAGCGGCGAAATGGATAGCAATGCCCCGCTGTCGATCAGGTCAACATTCGCCGCCTCAATTACATCAACCATCGTGGCGAAGCGTTCTGACTCCCGATCGATGCTTTCGCTGATTGTGACAACCTGGACAGCCGCCCCCTTGAGGCTTCGCAAGACGTCGGAGCAACGACCGGAAGCTTCGTCCAGAACCCGCGCCGCTTCTGCGTTTTCTCCAAGCGCGGACGCGACGCCGCGCATCACATCCGTCATCTCGGCGATGCCAAGCGCCAGTTCCCGGCTGTCGCTTTCCACAGCAACAACGTTGTGCCGGTTGGCGACGCCGGCCGTCTGGACGGAGAGGATCGTGGTCGCCAGCGACTTCTGATGCCGTTCGATTTCAGATGTGGAGCTGCGCGTCTGGTCTGCGAGTTTCTTCACAGCCTCGGCAATGACCGCAAAGCCGCGCCCGGCCGCGCCGTGACGGGCGGCTTCGACACCGGCGTTCACGGCCAGCAGCTGGATCTCGCGGGCGATGTTCTGGATCGTAGCACTGGCCGCGCCCAGCGCCTTCAGCTGCACGCCCGCTGTGTCGAGCTGGCCACCAATCAACTCGGCCGACTGGCCGAGCGCCATGGTTCGGTCGCGCGTCTGCTCGACGCGCGTCTGCATCGATCCGACAGCCCCCTCGACCCGCCGGCGGACAGCATCTGCCCCGCTGGAGGAGGCTGACAGCCGTTGCGAGATTCGCACGATATCCTTGGCCGTCTGATCGACCTTCACCAGCGCGCCGGAGACGGCCTGCGCCTTTTGCTCCAGCAGGTCCGTCGCGCTGGTCAGGCCACCGCTGGCGTCCGCCAGATCAAGGCTGAGAGACAGTGTCTTGCGGAACAGTTTCGCCGGGAGCTCCGCGTCTTGTCCGCGGGCAAGCACTGCGGGCGGCAGTGCTTCCGCAAGGGGCACCGGCAATTCAATGCGTGCGAGGGCAGTCGCCATTCAAATCTCCCGAGGTGATGAAAAACAACCTATGCGGGTAATGTAAACGGAAGGTTAATTGAACCGTATCATTCTGCGTTATCGTAGGTTGCAGGACCGTGCGGTCACCGGCTCCATTCGTCTGAGATCGTCACTTGACAAAAGTACTATCCTGAGTAGCATTCTGTCGGTGGCGATCAGAACGCCTGCCTTGCGGCGGGGCGGAGCTTTTCATGTCAATACCCATTTCCTTCAAGCGCAGCCAAACCTCCGGTATCTCCATCATCGTCATTGGGGACAATCCAGGGCTTTGCGCACTTCTCTGCCTGCATCTGCGCTTGCAAGGCTTCGGCGCAACCCATGCTCCAATCCTCCTGGCTGCTGATATAACAGCGAAAGCCACTACACCGGACCTGCTGGTCCTTTGCGATGTCAACGAGCGCGAGGTCAGGGCGCTGCTGGCAAGAATGCCTTCAATGGCCGGCTTTCCACGCGTGGTCGGCATTCGCAACAACCGCATCCATGCGCTTTCCCATGGCGATCTGATCTCCAGGAACGTTGTCGACAAGCTTTGCGAGCTTGGCTTTTCATGCTCGCCCAGATTGCAGAATGCGCTCCTTCTGACAGCGGCCTGAGCTGTGGGCAGAGCTGCGGTGAGGTTGCAGAAAGAAAGTTTGCAACCTCGTTATACAACTTAAGGTTTTAGAAACAAGTTCCCGCTTAGGTTGTGTTCGCCGGCAAGAGTTCGGCATTCAACTCCAGAAGGGAACCCCACCATGAGCGACATCGCACTCTCCCGCGGCATTCGCGACAACCTCTTCTCGCTCCAGCAGACGTCGGAAGGCATCAGCGTGGCGCAGAACCGGCTCGCGACAGGCAAGCGTGTCAACTCGGCGATCGATAACCCGACGAACTTCTTCACCGCCGCCAAGCTGAACAGCCGCGCCGGCGATCTTAGCGGCCTGCTGGATGGCATCGGCAACGCCCTGAAGACAGTCGCCGCTGCCGACAACGGCATCAAGGCGATCACCCGTCTGGTCGAGAACGCCCAGTCCACTGCCCGTTCGGCACTGCAGAGCTCGTCCAGCAACCTCAGCGACGAAGGCACGGCGCTCACCGGCAACCCGGCGATCACGTCTGGCCAGACCTTGCTTGTGAACGTTGGCGGCACGAACCAGACCTTCACGGCAGGTGCCAGTGAAACCGCCAGCAGCTTCGTCAAGAAGATCAACGACGCCAACGTCGGCCTCAAGGCCGAGATCACCAGTGACAACAAGTTCAAGCTGACGGCACTGGGCGGCGAGTCACTCGACATCGGTGCCGGCACCGGCAACACGACGCTGGGTCTTGCAACAGATCCGGCAGCAATCACCCGCAGCGCGACGTCGACCTCGTCGAGCCGCCAGACCCTCGCGACCCAGTTCAATGACCTGCGCACGCAGATCACGCAGCTGGCCAAGGACGCGAGCTTCAACGGCGTCAACCTGCTGGGCGGCGACAACCTCAAGGTTCTCTTCAACGAGAAGACGGAGGTTGCCGACCAGTCGACGCTGACGATCAAGGGCGTCAGCTTCGATGCACAGAGCCTCGGCGTCAACGCTGTCGCGGCCACAGGCACCAACGGTTTCCAGACGGACAGCGAGATCAACACCTCGCTCAAGGGCCTTGAAGGCGCGCTGAATTCACTGCGCGCTCAGTCCTCGACCTTCGGTTCGCAGCTTGCCGTGATCCAGACCCGGCAGGACTTCACGAAGCTGACGGTCAACACCCTCAAGTCCGGTGCCGATAACCTTGTCATCGCCGACCAGAACGAGGAAGCGGCAAACCTGCTGACCCTGCAGACCCGCCAGCAGCTCTCGTCGCAGGCCCTGTCGCTGGCTTCGCAGCAGCAGCAGAGCGTGCTCCGTTTGCTCGGCTAAGCGTTCCTTCCCCGGCGTAAGCCACCCCGACGGGGAAGACAAACGGCCGGGCGTGGGGCGAAAGCCCTGCGCCCGGCCGAATTTATGTCAGGCCGCACCCATCGGTCGCCGCCTTTTGCGTCAAACAAGAGGACGGCTGCGTTGAGTTCACGAGCCCCCGATCTGAGATCCGTCTCCATCGTGCTGGCTGACCCGGAAGCCTTCAGCATGAAACTCATGCGCGAGATGGCCCGCGATTGCGGCGTGCGCCAGGTCTACGAAGTCTCGGACATCGAGGAACTGGGCCGCACGCTCGAAATCCGCCGCCCCACCATCGCGGTCATTGACCAGGCCTTCCTCACGGCACCAACCGCCCATAGTTTCCTCTGCCATGTCAGCGAGCTGGACGTGGAAGGCGTGATCCCCCTGCTCGCGATCCTCGGCAAGCCCAGCCGCGCCGTGGTGGAAGAAGCCCGCATCAAGGGCATCCGCGTCGG
>JBOFUS010000224.1:0-1256 GCA_051652685.1 Beijerinckiaceae bacterium | reverse complement strand
GAAATTCACGGCTCTGCGAGATGTCGCCGCACGAGCGCGTAGCGCTGCCGCGCATGTAACCAAGCCCCTCGTAGAGCGCATGCGCCTTGGTGAAGCGCGTGTCGGAGGTGAGCACCATCGTCCCGGCACCTCGGCTGCGGGCAAATGTTTCCATCCGCTTCGTCAGAAGCTTCGCGAGGCCGCGCCCGCGCATGTCCGGCCGGACATAGAGCCGGTGCAGTTCGGCGATGCCTACCTCCGGAAAGTCAACGCCGATGCAGGCGCAAATGCGGCCCGTCACGTCCTCGACGACGAGAAACAAGACTTCCTGTGCCGTCCTCGACTGCGCCGGCCGCACAATGTCGGGCATGTCGCCATGCGGATCGAAATAGCAGCCCGGATACTCCGCAAAGCAGAGCGTGATCATGCCGATCAGGTCCTGCGCGTCACGGTCCTCGACGGGGCGGAGCATGATCGCCGGCCATTTCGCCGGCTCGGCATCGGCAAGCTGGCGACGCATGATCTTCGCCCCAACACCCGAATCGCCGCCGCAATTCGAGACGTCACCGGCCAAATCGAAACCATGGCGTGCATAGAACGCCACGGCATGCCGGTTCTGTGGCTCGACCTCCAGTTCACAACCGAAGGCCAGCGGAAAGCGCGCAAAGACCTCGTCCAGCATTAATCGACCGATCCCCTGGCGATGGCTTTCTGGCCGCACGTAGAGCCGATTGAGCTTGAGCAATCCGTCGCGGGTGATAGCGGCTGAAGCCGTGGCCTGAACTGTTCCGGCATATTCTGCCACGAGAAACGCCTGCAACGGCTGATCGATCTGGCGGGCAAGATTGTCGATGGAGTGCCAGCGTCCGGTAATCTCCGTGACCTTCTCCCGACCATAGATCGCATCGTAGGTCGCGTGCCATGTGGTCACCAGCACATCACGGATCTGAACAAGATCAGCTGCTGAAGCCGTCCGGATGGACAGGGCCGCCACAGACGTTATCGTAAACCTCTCGCTCATTCAGGCGCTCCTCGATGACCATCACCGCACCATTTCTCCCCGAGCGTTTCAAGTCCACCGTCCAGCACTATGTGGCGGGACGACCACGCTATTCACTGCAACTCATCGAGCGGCTGGCGGCGGAGCTTGGGCTGGGGCAAGCGTCGCGCCTGCTGGACCTCGGCTGCGGGCCGGGTTTTCTCGCCGTGCCGCTGGCGGCGCATGCCGGAACCGTCATCGGCATCGACCCCGACGCCGCCATGATCGCGGCTGCGCG
>JBOFUS010000223.1:0-10794 GCA_051652685.1 Beijerinckiaceae bacterium | reverse complement strand
CCCCTCAGGTCAATGAAGAGCTCCGCCGCAGCCGGCGAGGCGGCAAAGCCAACGCCTGTAAGCGTGGCCGCCAGGAGCGCGGCGCGGAACGGAAGGCGGAGGC
The DNA here is from genome assembly GCA_051652685.1 of Beijerinckiaceae bacterium. GTDB lineage: Bacteria > Pseudomonadota > Alphaproteobacteria > Rhizobiales > Beijerinckiaceae > JADCCX01. The sequence continues at coordinate 10,691 of JBOFUS010000223.1, read as the reverse complement.
AGTCCATCATTTCGGATCTCACTCGGGCGGGTTGATCTGCACCACGACGTCGCGCCAGTCGCTGAACATCGGGCTATATCTGGTCGGAATACGGAAAGGGGATGCCTGGCGAATGGCGCGCATGCCTGCGTCGGCCAAGGCGCGGAAGGCGGGATCGGCGCTGGCGTTGGTCAGCGATACACTCTGCACTGCCCCATCGGCTGCGAGCTGGATCCGCACGCGCGGCAGAGCGGAAGGGGCGCTTCCGCCAGCCTGATACATCTTCGCCTCGATCTGGTCGCGAATGATTCCAACCAATGCCGCGCGATCAGAAGGATTGAGCTTCTGGCCCGTCGCCGTGGCTGCTCCGGCGGCTGGCGTCCGCGATACCTGCTGGCCAGTGTTCCCGCTGCTGGTGGGAGCCTCGCGGGAGGCAAGCAGCGCGCGCCGGGCATTCTCCAGCGCCTGCTGGTTGCGTGCCTGCTGCTGCTCTGATTCACGTTTGCGTTGCTCGTCAGCCGCCTTCTTTGCTGCTTCCTGAGCCTTCTTCTGGTCTTCAACCTTCTTTTTGTCCTCGGCGGCCTTCGCTTCGGTCAGCTTGCGCTCGATCTCGCGACGGCGCTCGGCTTCCTGCTGAAGCTGTTCCTGTCGCCTGGCTTCGTCTGCCCGCTTCGTGTCCTCACGCCTCCTGGCATCTTCGGCCAGCTTCTTCTGGTCGTCCGCCTTCTGCTGTTCAAGCTTGCGGGCCAATGCGGCCTGTTCGGCACGCTTCTGCTCTTCCTCGCGCTTCTTCGCCGCCTGCTTGATGATCTCATCAGCCTCGTCCTCGTCCTCTTCTTCAGGCGCAGGCTGAGACTTGGGCGGTGGTTTCACGGCCACTGGCTTTGGTGGCTCGGGTCTGGGCGGTTCCGGCGGGCGCGGGGGCTGGGTGCGCGGCAAGGGCGGCGGCGGCGCGATCGTCGCGGTTTCTTCCTTGCGTTCTTCCTTCGCCGTCGCCTCCTGGGGCTTTGGCGTCTGGTCGCTGTTGATCTGGCGGGGGGCCTGACCTGGCGCATTCTGCTCCGGCTTCTCGGCGACACGGTCGACGCGGGGCACCGGCGCAGGTGTTTTCGCGTTGGCTTCGCCTTTTGTCACTTCGCGGATCTGGCTTTCATCGACGACCTCGACCGCAATCGCCTCAATGGCATCGGGCAGCGGTGTCGGCTGGTTGAAGGCAAGCAGGCTTCCCGCCAGCGCCAGCACGTGAAGGCCCGCCGAAAGAGGCAGGCCCGGTTCGCGAAGGCGGTCAGAGAGAGCCATAATCAGCTTCACCTCAACGGCGCTCCTGTTCCGTCAGGAGGGCGACGCGCTTGTAGCCGGCTGCCGTGATCGCTGCCATGACCTGCGCCACCGTGCCATAATCAACTTGTTTTGCGCCGCGCACGTAAATGCGCTCGTCGAAACCCTGTTTCGCCAGCGGCCTTATGCGCTCGCCCATCTCGGCAAGCGCGATGCGCGTTTCGCCAATATAGATCTCGGCCTTCTCGTTGATGGAGATGGTGAGCGGCTTCTGATCGACGTTCAGTTGGCCCGCCGCCGTCTTCGGTAGGTCGAGCGGCACACCCGCCGTCATCAGCGGCGCTGTGACCATGAAGATGATCAGCAACACCAGCATCACATCGATGAATGGCGTCATGTTAATATCTGCGATCGGCTGTGATTTTCGGGCACGGCGGCGTCGCCTGCTGCCTGCCGCCCCCATTCCACCTGCACTCATGGCCATCGATGTGTTCCTTCCGCGACGTCAGGCCGCCGCGCGCTCGTCGATCTGCCTTGACAGGATTGCGGAGAATTCGTCGGCGAAGCTTTCAAGGCGCCCCTGCGCCTTGGATGCCCGCTTCTGGTAGATGTTATAGGCGATCACGGCGGGAATGGCGGCGGCCAACCCGATGGCGGTCGCAAAGAGTGCTTCCGCAATGCCGGGCGCGACCACGGCGAGCGAGGTGTTCTTCGAGGCTGCAATCGCGGTGAAGGATGTCATGATGCCCCAGACAGTGCCGAAAAGGCCGATAAACGGACCAGCCGAGCCGACAGTCGCCAGCACCAGCAGGTTCGCCTCGTAGCGCTCCGCCTCGCGCTGGATCGTCACATCCAGCACCTTGTCGATCCGGGAGTTGAGCGAGGCGAAACCTTTCCCCGAGCCTTCGAAAGCGCGCTTCCACTCGCGCATTGCCGCCACAAACACCGCCGCCATGCCCGTGTTCGGCCGGCTCTGGAGATTGCGGTAAAGCTCTTCAAGGCTCTGGCCTGACCAGAACGTCTCCTCGAACGTGTCCATCTGACCGTTCAGGCGACGGAACAGCAGCCATTTGTCGATGATGATGCTCCAGGTCCAGACCGACCCCAGAACGAGGCCGATCATCACCAGCTTGACGACAATATGCGCCTGCCAGAACAATCCCCAGAGGGAGAGATCATGGACGGCTTCGGTGCCTGGCATGGCGTAAGGCTCCTTGGGGACGGCGGCGACTTGGGCGAGCCCTGTCCGTTCCGGTTCAAATGGGTCCAAACTGGGGCGGCATCAAGCCGCCCGCGCGGAGGCCTGCGCTTCCGGGCGGCGTCATAGGTTAAGCAATCAACAAGGTTAAGTTCAGGTTAGGACGGAACCGGATTTCCCCCGGCGTGAATGTCACCGGTGCAGTCTGAGTTCCTGCATCAGGGATCCGATGCCGTTGGCGTTGACAATTGCCTCGAACTTCGAGGGCGCAACGTACTCACGGCGGAACCAGGGATAGAGGCGCTGATCGAAAAGTGACCCGATCCAGTCGATGGCGTCGGCTACCCTGGGAATGCTGCGCGCATCGCTGTTGAAACAAAGCCAGATGTCGAGCGAATGGCGGATCGGCAGGGCAATCGGCTCAAGCCGGGTGCCGATGGCAAATCCGTAGGACGGGATGAACCCGATTCCCAGGCCATGCTGGATCGTCATGTAGTGGGCGGAACTGTTGCGCATCACGACGTATTGCGTCTGCGGCAGCTTTCTGCCGACGGCATTCTCGATCATCAACCTGTCACTGAACTGGGGATTTGTGTGAAACACGAACGCATGTTCCGCCAGTTCGCTGAGCGACTTCGGCTTGCCGTGACGCGCGATGTACTCGGGCGAGGCAGCAAGAATCAGATGCAACATGCCGACTTTAACCCGCTTGATCTCCGGATTGACCGGCTCCACGACCTGCAAGGCGATATCGACTTCGAAGCGGCGCATGTCCGCGACCTGCATGCTTGGAAAGAGATTGATGGATATTTTTGGATGAAGCAGAGCGAATTCCGCGAGCCTGGGCGATAACCAGAAGGTTCCCAACCCTTCGGTCGTGGCCACCATCACATCGCCTTCGGACTGATCGTTTGAAGACTTTGCAAGCTTTCCAAGCATCGCCAGTTGCTCTTCGATCTGACGTGCATGGTGGAGCACTTGCATGCCTTCCGGCGTCAGTTTCATTCCCTCGACCGTTCGATGGAAAAGCGGGAAGCCAAGCTTGCTCTCGAACGATTCGATATTGCTCTGCAGCGTGCGAAAACTGATCGAGAACGCCTTCGATGCTTTTCGAAAGCTGCCCTCGCGGGCCACCGCCAGAACGCTTGCAACGCCGGCGAGCACGGCATGGATATCGTCCATATCAAACAACCCGGGATGTGAGCGACGCAGGAAAGTCAACGCCGCGCTGTTAAAACCGTTGCATTAAAGCTCAACCATCTATGGTTTAGATATGGTTAATAAGAACAGGGGGTGGCTGAACAATGGACAACAACGAATTGGTTGCACGCCGCGATTCTGGCGTCGATTCCCAGCAAACGTGCTCGACAGCAAGTATTCTGGACCACCCCACGTATGAAACCCATGAAGGTCGCGCATCGCCAAGTGGTTCCAGCGTTAAAATTGCACGCGACTTTGAGGATATGGCAAAAGTATTCGCCATACGGGGAGCCGCATACTTGACGGACCCTGAACATATCTACTCGAAACACTTTGATGGAAACGACTTCTCTGCCACGCATCTCCTTGGATTTCTGGATGGTGAGCCGGCCGCGACGATTCGTATCAGGTACTTCTCCGACTTTGCACGGATCGAAAGGCTCGCCGTTATTCCGCAAAAACGCAAGTCGCGCATGTCGTTCCAGATTGCAAAGGCGTCTTTCAACTTCTGCAGGGACAAGGGCTACCGGGAGATCCGCGGCGTTGCACGGGAAGAGCTGCTGCCCTTCTGGTCGGTGCTGGGCTTTCGCATCGATCAGGCGAAGGACCCGATCCACATTTACGGGATGCCGCATTTCGAGATGATCCGGACGCTGGAGCCAAACCTTGAAACGCTGACATCTGCCGCTGATCCACTCACCCTTCTGCGCCCGGAGGGTCGCTGGAAAGTGGCCGGCTTCCATGAGACCTCGAATGCCCCTGCGCGTCAGGAGAGCATTGATCTGCGCCAGACGAACGCGCGAGGCAGGCAACCCGGCGACATTGCCGCGAAACGCCGCTTCGATCCGCCGGACAGCGGTGGCACAGCCAATTCGCCTTCAGCGCTGCCCCAGGCGGGCATGTCACGGAGGCTGCATGCAAGGCCAGGTGCCGATTTGTGACGGAATTCACTAGACGTGCCTTGCGCGTGGTGGATAGTCTCTCCGAAACGTCTGTGAAGTGATCACGGGCGAGGGGAGATGGAACCGATGTCACGAAAGTTTATCGTCGCCGGCTGCACGGCGATGCTCCTGGCGGGCGTATCCGCCGCACAGGCGCAGCAGACGCTCCGCTACGCCTTCCAGGGCAATCTCAACACGCTTGATCCTCACAGCCTGAACGAAACGACCACGCTCGGCTTGCAGGGCAATGTCTATGAGGGCCTCACCAAGCGTGACAAGGACCTCAAGATCGTGCCGGGCCTCGCCGAGCGCTGGGAAGTGCTCGACGGCGCAACCCGCTGGCGGTTCTACCTGCGCAAGGGCATCAAGTTCCACAATGGCGCTGATTTCAACGCCGATGACGTGGTCTTCAACGTCACACGCACACTCGCCCGCAACTCGCAGCTCTCTGTACGCCTGCCGCGCGACATGGAGACCGTGAAGATTGACGATCATACCGTCGAGTTCCGGCTCAAGGTGGCCAACCCCATCCTGCATTTCGCCTGGGACACCTGGTACATGATGGACAAGGAGTGGACGGAGGCGAACAACGCCACCCAGCCCTCCGCGCCGCAGGACACGACGCCCGGCTTCGCCGTTCTGAACGCCAATGGCACCGGTCCGTTCAAGATCACCGAGCATCAGCTTGGCGTCCGCACCGTGTTCGACAAGCATGCCGGCTGGTGGGACAAGGTCGAGCACAATCTTGACCGCGTGATCTTCACGCCGATCACTTCAGCTCCGACCCGCGTCGCGGCGCTTCTCTCGGGTGAAGTCGACGTGATTGATCCCGTGCCGCTTCAGGACGTGGCGCGCATCAACCAGAGCGCCAACGCCCGCGTGCTGGAAGGCCCGGAAGTCCGCACGATCTATCTCAGCTTCGACCAGATGCGCGACGAACTGACGGCGTCTTCCGTCAAGGGCAAGAACCCCTTCAAGGACGTGCGCGTCCGCAAGGCGTTCTACCAGGCGATCGAGATCGAGGCGATCCGCCGGCAGGTGATGCGCAATGCGGCAGTGACCGCCTCGTCGCTCATTTCGCCGCTGCTGTTCCCCAAGATTACCGAGATCCAGCGCTTCCCGTTCGATCTGGCGGCTTCCAACAAGCTGCTTGACGATGCAGGATATCCACGCGTGGGCGGCGCGACCGGTACGCGTTTCGAGGTTGATCTCGACTGCCCGAACGACCGCTATGTCAACGACGGCCCGATCTGCCAGGCGGTCGCGGCGATGCTTGCCCGCGTCGGTGTCAAGATCAACCTGCTTGCGGTGCCGCGCGCGCAGTTCTTCGCCAAGGTCAACTCGCCGGTCTACAACACGCCGTTCTACCTGCTCGGCTGGACGCCTGGCACAATGGATGCCCACAATGTGCTGAACGACCTGATGAGCTGCCGCAAGCCGGATGGTTCGGGCGGCCTCGGCCAGTTCAACAACGGCGGCTACTGCAATCCGAAGGTCGATGACCTGGCGAAGAAGGTGCTCGTGGAAGCGGATGTGCCGAAGCGCGAGGCCATGATCCTCGAGGCGTTCAAGACACTCCACGAGGACGTCGGCTATCTCCCGCTGCACCAGCAGGCTCTGGCCTGGGGTGCCGCAAAGAACGTGGAAATTGCCCAGCGCGCCGACAACCAGCCGCTGTTCTACTGGGTCCAGAAGAAGTGATGGAGACGGTCGCCGTCTGAATACACGTTGACAGAACCCGAATGGCGGCGGATCGCTTCGCCGCCATTCGCATTTCACGGAAGCGGAAGCCATGCTCGCCTTCATCATCAGGCGTATCGGTCAGGCGCTCATCGTCCTCGCGGCGGTGGCGCTGATCGCGTTTTCGCTGTTCCGTTTCGTTGGCGACCCGACAAGCCAACTGGTCAGCCAGGACACAACGCTTGAAGAACGCCTCCGCATTCGCCAGGATCTGGGCCTTGACGATCCCGTTTATGTGCAGTTCGGCCGCTTTATCGGCAATGCGGCACAGTTCGAGTTTGGTGTCAGCTACCAGGTGCGCCAACCCGTTTCGAAGCTGATTGCCGAGCGCTTTCCCGCGACCATGGAGCTTGCGCTTGTCTCGGCGATCTTCGCGCTGGCGGTAGGGATACCCATGGGCGTCTACACCGGACTTTACCCGACATCGCTTCTGACACGGGTGTTCCAGACGGTGTCGCTGGTTGGCATTTCACTGCCCACCTTCCTCATCGGCATCCTGCTGATCTTCGTCTTTTCCGTGTCGCTGGGCTGGCTGCCCTCCTTCGGCCGGCAGGGCGTCGTGAAGATCGGCAGCTGGACGACGAGCTTCCTCACCATCGACGGTTGGCGATCGATCATCCTGCCCGCGATCACACTTGGACTCTTCCAGATGACGCTGATCATGCGGCTGGTGCGTTCCGAGATGCTGGAAGTGCTGCGCACTGACTACATCCGCTTTGCCCGCGCGCGCGGGCTCGCCGACCGGTCGATCCATTTCCGGCATGCACTTAAAAACACGCTGATACCGGTGATCACCATCACAGGTCTGCAGATCGGCTCGCTCATCGCCTTTGCCCTGATCACCGAAACAGTATTCCAGTGGCCGGGTATGGGGGCGCTTTTCGTGCTGGCGGTTCAGACAGTCGACATCCCGATCATGGCCGCCTACCTGTTGCTGGTGGCCACGCTCTTCGTGATCATCAATCTGGTGGTCGATCTGCTCTATGTCTCGGTTGATCCGCGTATCCGGATTTCCGGGAAAGCCGCCTGAGGGTCGAGACATGCAGATCACGCCGGAGGTGGTCAAGGCCACGGGCGAACCTTCCCTGATCGGGCGTATGCTCGACTCGGATATCTGGTACTCTTTCACGCGCTCGTGGCTGACCATGGGGGCGGCGGCACTGACGCTGATCCTGATCCTTTCAGCTACCTTTGCGCCGTGGATCGCACCAAATGACCCGCTGAACCTCCAGACGCTCAGCCTGCTTGATGGCTCCAAGCCGCCAGCTTGGCAGCTGGATGGCGAATGGCGGTTCCCGCTCGGCACCGATCAGCAAGGGCGCTGCGTGCTCTCCTCCATTCTCTACGGCATGCGCATTTCACTGATCGTCGGGTTTTTCAGCGTTGTGCTGGCGGCCGTGATCGGCATCTCTCTCGGCCTCGTGGCCGGCTATGTCGGCGGTCGCGTGGACAGCATCATCATGCGCGCCGCCGATGTGCAGCTGACGTTTCCAGCCATCCTGTGTGCACTGCTGATCGATGGGACGATGCGCGCCATCGTCGGCGGCGCGAAGTCGGAAGTCTTCGTCTTCTGGGTGCTGGTTGTCGCCATCGGCCTGAGCTTTTGGGTGCAATATGCCCGCACTGTGCGCGGCTCGACGCTGGTGGAGCGCAACAAGGACTATGTGCAGGCCGCGCGCCTGATCGGCCTGTCACAATCGACGATCCTCTTTCGCCATGTGCTCCCCAATGTGATGGGACCGGTGCTGGTCATCGCCACCATCAACCTCGCGCTCGCCATCATTACCGAGGCGACGCTGTCGTTTCTGGGCGTTGGCCTGCCGGTCACCCAGCCGTCGCTCGGCACACTGATCCGCATCGGCAACGAGTTCCTGTTTTCCGGCGAATGGTGGGTGGTGATCTTTCCGGGCATCACGCTGGCGACGCTCGTGCTCGCGGTCAACCTGCTGGGAGACTGGCTGCGCGATGCACTGAACCCAAAGCTGCAATAAGTAAGGCGAACGGTTGGAGGCCCAGCCCCGGAGTCGAACCAGGGGTAATTCGCATTTGCGGTGCGAAAGGGTCGCCACTCCCCCACCGGGCCATGCCCGGAAGATAGCATCATTCACGGTCACGTGAAGGAAACGACCTTCGCAGGGTCAACAGGTGATGAATGCCAGAGAACACCGCACAGCCTGATTTCGATGCACCAGCGCTCGCAAGAAGCCTTCTGGCCACCGCAACCCATGGCGCTCTGGCGACACATGGGCCAGGCGGCACACCGCACGTCACCCTCGTTGCGCTGGCGCAGGATGCGGATGACGCACCGGTGATCATCACCTCGCACCTTTCCGGCCACACCGGACACATGGAGCGCGATCCACGCGTCTCGCTGCTTGTCGCCGACATCGGCAAGGGCGATCCGCTGGCACATCCGCGCCTGACGCTTTCCGGCCGCGCCGTCGCCGTGCATCCGGGGGAGCCGGCCTATGACCGCATCCGGCCGCTTTATCTGCTGCGCAACCCGAAAGCACAGATCTATGTCGATCTCCCCGGTTTCTGGTTCTGGCGGATCGAACCGGCGACGCTTGCGCTCAACGGCGGCTTCGGTCGCGCCTGGACAGGGATTTGGGCCGACGCCGTGCGGACAGGCGCTTGACGGCTTCGTGAACCACAGAACCGCAAAGCGTGATGTCACGACACCGGCACGGGTCTTGCCACTGTTGCACCCTCGTGGTCGATTGTGAGCATGAAACGCACGTCGCTCCCGCCGCTCTTCGCCCTCGTACTGGCCACTCTTGCGTGGGCTGTTCCTGCGCCACCAGCCGTCGCACAGACACGCGTCAAGCTTTCCGGCGAACTGGTCGACACCTTCTGCATGGTCACGGGCATCATGTTCTCCAGCGGTTCGGCGCATTATCAATGCGCCGTCTGGTGCGCGGTCGGCGGCATACCCGTCAGCCTCAAGACGGCGGATGGCGAAATCTACCTCGTGCTCAGGATTGAGGAAGATGAGGCGAACATTTCGAACCCGAAATTGTTTCGGATCATGGGCCACGACGCAACAGTCGATGGAGAGCTGATTGAGCGGGACGGCGTGAAGTATATCCTTGTCACGCAAGTTGCGGACGACAAGGGGCTCATCAAACTGACCCATGACGAGCACGGCATCCAGCCGTTCGGCCAATGACCTTGCAAAGGAGAGCCAGCATGAAGTTCCTTGCCAGTGCGGCCATGCTCGTTGTTTCTGCCGGCTCTGTTCTGGCGGCAGACGGGATTGGCGGTCAGAACGAAAACATCATGGTCCTGCAAGGGACCGTGGTCGATGTGCTCTGCGAACTGACGGGCCGGTGTTCACCGGCGGCCTGTGCCTCGGGACAGCGCCAGCTTGGTCTCAAGCTCGGCGACGGCAAGCTGGTCTTGCTTGCGAAAGGTCCGGAAATTTTCGCCGGCGTACAACTGGATCTTGCGCCGCATTGCGGCAAGAACATCACCGTTGATGGCGTGATGTTCGAAAACCCCAAGATGCTGATCTATATGGTTCAGGGCATCAAGACCGACCCGGCGCAGGCCGAGTTCGCTGTCCCCGATGCCTTTCCAAAGGCCTGGACAGCAAAAAATGGACCCGCCGAAGAGTGGTTCCGGGCAGACCCTGCGGTCAAGGACCTGATCGCGCGCAACGGTCCGCTGGGCAGGATCGATCTCAAGCCGAAGCCGTGAGTGCAAGCTTCAACCGGCGTGCGCTGCTGGGCGGTGCCGGCAGCATTCTAGCCTCGCCAGCATTTGCCCAGCAAACACGGCCAGACCCGCTCGCCCGTCGTTTCGGCGGCCCCTTCACCCTGACTGACCACGATGGCCGGCGGGTGACGGACAAGACCTATGCCGGACGCTTCATGCTGGTCTATTTCGGTTTCACGCGCTGCGTGGACGCCTGCCCTGTCGATCTGCCCCATCTCGCTGCCGCCCTCGACAAGATCGCGCCGCTTGATGCGGAGATCGCGCCGCTCTTTGTCACGGTCGATTCCGATGATACGCCGGCGATGATGAAGTCCTATTGCGAGGCGCTGCATCCGCGCCTGATCGGCCTGACGGGAAACGACGCGGAGCTTGCCGCCGTTGCGCGCGCCTACCGGGTTCATCGGTACCGGGTCGAAATGCGCTCTGATAGCCACGGGCCGCGCGGAATCGTCCTGCCCCCGCCGCACAACCGGCTGGCGCATGGCGAGAAGCTGCATACGCCGGGCCAGCGCTACACCATCGACCACGGGACGCTGACCTACCTGATGGATCGCAACGGCGCTTTCCTGACGCTGCTGCCCCATGCGTCCGGCAGCGAACGCATTGCGGAAATCCTGCGCAAATACGTCAGGGCCTGA
>JBOFUS010000222.1:0-3678 GCA_051652685.1 Beijerinckiaceae bacterium | reverse complement strand
GCGCGTGCGGGCAAGGACGTGACGATCGTCTCCTTCGGCATCGGCATGACCTACGCGCTCGCCGCCGCCGAGGCGCTGGCCGGCGAAGGCATCGACGCCGAGGTGATCGACCTGCGCACCATCCGCCCCATGGATATCGAGACGGTGGTGGCCTCAGTCATGAAGACCAACCGCTGCGTGGCGGTGGAGGAAGGCTTCCCGCAATCGGGCGTGACGGCCGAGATCGGCATGAAGATCATGGAAGCGGCGTTCGATTATCTGGATGCGCCGGTGGCGCGCGTGACCGGCAAGGACGTGCCGATGCCTTACGCGGCAAACCTCGAGAAGCTGGCGTTGCCGAACGTGGGTGAGGTGATCGCGGCTGTGAAGGCCGTGATGTATCGGTGAGGCGGAAAAGCCGATAGGGTTTCGCTCAATGGCTATACCCATCAACAAACCAGCTACTTACGCTGACCTTGAGAAGGTCCCGCCCCATTTGGTGGCGGAAATCATCCATGGCGTGCTGGAGACGCATCCACGGCCGTTGCCGCGCCATGGTATTGTTGCGAACGCGTTGGGGTTCGAGGTCACCGGCCCGTTCCAAAAAGGGCGCGGTGGTCCGGGCGGCTGGATTTTTATCACGGAGCCGGAACTGCATCTGGGGCCTCATGTTCTGGTGCCAGATTTGGCAGGCTGGCGGCGTGAACAGCTGCCATCACTTCCGCAGAAAGTGGGCATCTCGATCAGTCCTGATTGGGCTTGTGAAATTCTGTCCCCATCGACTGCGAAGATTGATCGGGAAGCGAAGTTGCCGATTTACGCCGAGTACGACGTTGGCCATGTCTGGCTTGTCGACCCTGACCGGCGCTTCATCGACGCTTACCGCAATGTTGCTGGCAAATGGATGCTTGTCGGCACTGCAACTGGAGACAGTGATGTCTCGTTGCCACCATTCGATGCGATTCGTTTCCAGATGAGTGATCTTTTCCCATTCGATGCCCCCTCTTCTGAAGATCCGACCGAAAGCTGACCCATGCCCACCAACATCCTCATGCCCGCGCTGTCCCCCACCATGGAGAAGGGCAACCTTGCCAAGTGGCTGAAGAAGGAGGGTGACCGGATCAAATCCGGGGACGTGATTGCCGAGATCGAGACGGACAAGGCCACCATGGAGGTGGAATCCATCGATGATGGCATTCTGGCGAAGATCATGGTGCCGGCCGGCACCGCCGATGTGCTGGTGAACCAGCTGATCGCGGTGATTGCCGGCGACGGCGAGGATGTGGCCACGGTGGCGGCTGGCGGCGGTGCTGCGCCGGCTGCGGCTCCTTCATCCTCCCCCCTCGCGGGGGAGGTGGCCGCGAAAGCGGCCGGTGGGGGGGCAGTTCCCCTTCCGGCGGCTACGCCGCCACCCTCCCCGCAAGGGGGTGGGATGGGAGCAGACGCCTCCCGCGTCTTCGCCTCGCCCCTCGCCCGCCGCATCGCGAAGCAGAACAGCGTGGACATAGCCAGGGTGAAAGGCACCGGCCCGCACGGCCGCATCGTGGAAGCCGACGTGAAAGCCGCGATGGCTGCTGGCACCTCATCCTCCCCCCTCGCTGCGGAGGTCGCCGCCAAAGCGGCCGGTGGGGGCGCAGTCGCCCTCCCGTCACCCGCCGCGACGCCCGCCCCACAGGCGGCAGGCATGCCAGAAGCGACCATCCGCAAGATGTTCGCGGACGGCTCCTACGAGGAAATCCCGCACGACAGCATGCGCAAGGTCATCGCGCGCCGGTTGCTGGAATCCAAGCAGACGATCCCGCATTTCTACCTGACCATCGACACCAGCCTCGATGCGCTGCTGGCGCTGCGCGAGCAGCTGAACGCCGCCGCGCCCCTGAGAGACAGCAAGCCCGCCTACAAGCTCTCGGTCAATGACATGGTGATCAAGGCCATGGCCATGGCGCTGATCGCGGTGCCCGACGCCAACGTCACCTGGACGGAGAGCGCCATGCTGAAACACAAACACGCCGACGTGGGCGTCGCCGTGTCCATCCCTGGCGGGCTGATGACGCCGGTTATCCGCAACGCCTGCCACAAGACGCTGTCGGCCATCTCCAACGAAATCAAGGATCTGGCGGCCCGCGCCAAGACCCGCAAACTGAAGCCGGAGGAGTATCAGGGCGGAACCACCGCCATCTCCAACCTCGGCATGTTCGGCATCAAGGACTTCTGCGCCGTCATCAACCCGCCGCACGCGACCATTCTGGCCGTAGGTGCCGGCGAGAAGCGGCCCGTGGTGCTGAAAGACGGCACGCTGGGTGTCGCGACCATCATGAGCGTCACGCTCTCAACCGACCACCGCGCGGTGGACGGGGCGCTGGGTGCACAACTGTTGCAGGCCTTCAAGGGCTATATCGAGAGCCCCATGGGGATGCTGGTGTAGGCGTCGCACGAAGAATGTTCCTATTGTGTTCTATTTCGGAGTGTGCTTTTCTCAACTTCGTCAGGCCTGACGAGGAGGTCCATCGTGAGTGAGATCAAGGACATAGTGATGCCAATGCTGCAAAAAATGCAGCTGGATATGGCTACAAACTTCCGCCGGATCGACGGAAAAATCACGAACATCTCCGAGAACGTCGCCGAGATGAAGGACGAACTCGACACCATCAAGGGCTACATCACCTTTTCCATGGGTCTCACCACGCAGCACCAATCGGCGATTGCCGACTTCCGCAAGGAAATGGCCGACATGAAGCGCCGTCTCGCAGAACTGGAGTCGCGATCGTGACAGCCTGACAATCGGCTGAAGCGCTCCCCTCGCCCCTCATGACAGCTTATCTCCCTTTCCTCATCCCGCTCGGTCTCGCGCTCTTTATCCTGCGGGCGCAGATCCTGCGCGTCGCCATCCGTGCGGAAGACATCGAGAATCTCCATGCCTCCAAGGCGCTGGGCGCGGCGTCCGGCTGGGCCAGCCTCTTCGGCGCGCTGCTGCTGGTTGGTTGCGCAATTGTGCTGAACGGCATCGTCTGGGGCATCGTCAGCATCCTCATCGGTCTGGCGCTCGGCGTCGCGGCGTCGGCGCTCTTCCTGCCGATGCTCGGCAACACGCTCGCCTTTGGCCACCACGGCGGCGATGGCGACAAGAGCATCGCCGCCTTCAACCGTAGCTATGGCCACTGGATCGCTTTTGCAGTTGGCGGGCTTGGGTTGGTGGCGCTGCTTTCCATTTTCAACGTCATATCCGCCCTCTGAGCAGGAACACGCCATGTCCAGCGCCACAACGTCCAACCCATACGACATCCTCATCATCGGCTCCGGCCCCGGCGGCTACGTTGCGGCCATTCGTGCGGCTCAACTTGGCTTCAAGGTCGGCATCATCGAGCGCGAGCATCTGGGCGGCATCTGCCTCAACTGGGGCTGTATTCCCACCAAGGCGCTGCTTCGGTCGGCCGAGATCCTGCACTACGCCCAGCACGCGAAGAACTACGGGCTGGTGCTGGAAGGCACCATGAAGCCCGACGTGAAAGCCGTGGTCGCCCGCTCGCGCGGCATCTCGGCCAAGCTCAATGGCGGCGTCGGCTACCTGATGAAGAAGAACAAGATCGACGTGATCTGGGGCGAGGCAAAGATTACCAAACCCGGTGAGGTTGTCGTCGGCAAGCCATCGAAGCCTGCCGTTCAGCCGCAGAACGCCATCCCCAAGGGTGTGCTGGGCGA
>JBOFUS010000221.1:0-2826 GCA_051652685.1 Beijerinckiaceae bacterium | reverse complement strand
TCTGCATATGTTATAGTATTACATATCTAGAACACACCTCCCGTGGCAAGCCCCTGTTGGCGTCGGCCAAGAAAATCGACTACGCCCCTCGCATGCGTCGCACATTCTATGCCCTCATCCTCGGCTGCATCGCGCTGGTTTGGCTGGGCCACCGCATGCGGCTGGCCTTCGAGAAGCTGGCCACCGGCCAGCCCGGTGACCATGTGCTTGACATGCGCGTTTTCGGGTATTCCCCGGAAGAAGCGCGCGGCTATCTGGAGCGGCTGGGTGCCGATGGACGCAAGCGATACATGAGGGTTCAGGTGCGGCTGGAGCTCGCCTTCATTCTGGCCTACGCCATTGCAGGTGCGTCGGCCGGCATGTGGATTTCTGCGGCACTGCACCAGGAAACCTGGAAACTGGCGGCGTGGATTCCTTTCGCGGGCGGGCTGCTGCTGGTCGCGGCGGCGGTCGTCGATCTCGACGAGCAGGCGGCGGTGCGCAAGCTGATCAAGGCCTTTCCGCGTTTCGACGACGCGGCCGTTCAGCGCGCCTCGCGCGTCACGCGCCTGAAATGGCTGCTGATCGGCCTTGGGCTTGCGGCAACGCTGGTCGGCGTCGTGATCTTCTTGATCGCCAGACTGAAGGGCGGCTGAGGCCGCTCCCCGGCCGGGCCGCTTTGTGCGACAAGCATCATTGCATCACCGAATCGTCAAAGGCCGCATCGCTTGAACCAGCCTCCCCGCATCATCTCCGCCGAACGGCGCGAGGAAGACCTGATGGAGGCATCCATCAGGCCGCAGGTGCTGGCGGATTTCGTGGGCCAGCAGCAGGCGCGCGACAATCTCTCGATCTACATCGAGGCTTCGCGGCGAAGGGCTGATGCGCTGGATCACGTGCTCTTCGTCGGCCCGCCGGGACTGGGCAAGACGACGCTCGCGCAGATTGTCGCCCGCGAGCTTGGCGTCAATTTCCGCTCCACCTCCGGACCGGTGATTGCAAAGGCCGGCGACCTCGCCGCGCAGCTCACCAACCTTGAAGAGCGCGACGTGCTCTTCATCGACGAGATCCATCGGCTCAATCCGGCGGTCGAGGAGATCCTCTATCCGGCCATGGAGGACTATCAGCTCGATCTGATTATCGGCGAAGGTCCGGCGGCACGCTCGGTCAAGATCGATCTCCCCCGCTTCACGCTTGTGGGCGCGACAACGCGGGCGGGACTGCTGACGACGCCGTTGCGGGACCGTTTCGGCATTCCCATCCGGTTGCAGTTCTACACGATCCCGGAACTCGAATTCATCGTGAAGCGCGGTGCGCGCGTGATGGGCGTCAACATGTCGGAGGAAGGCGCAAACGAGATTGCACGGCGTGCGCGCGGCACGCCCCGCATCGCCGGCCGGTTGCTGCGGCGCGTGCGCGACGTGGCGCTGGTGATGGACGCCAGCCTCGTGACCCGCGAGATCGCCGACAAGGCGCTGCGCATGCTCGAAGTCGACGGGCTTGGCCTCGACCAGATGGACCGGCGCTATATCGAAGTGATTGCGATGAAGTTCGGCGGCGGCCCCGTCGGCATTGAAACCATCGCGGCGGCGCTATCGGAGGCGCGCGACGCCATCGAGGAGATCATCGAGCCCTATCTCATCCAGCAAGGCTTCGTGCAGCGCACGCCGCGCGGGCGCTTGCTGACGGGGCATGCATTCAGGCACATGGGCCTGCCCGAGCCACAGCGGGAGGCGGGGCAGTTCGGGTTGTTTGGCGATCCGGAAGAAGCGTGAAAGAGCCGACGAACAACTTTCGGAAACTCTGTTAACCCTAACGAATAACGAACAAATCCGCTTCATGTTGCGCGTGATACGGAGCCGATGCAGGATCATTCGCAGGCTATTCTGCCACAGGTTCGCTGCATGCCTGCCCGCGCCACCGTTGCCGTCAACGCCCGCGTCACCGCATTCGCCATGGGCGGACAGCAGCGCGTCGCCGCCGAGATCATGCGCCGGATTCCCGGCGCGACGGCCATCATGCCGACGTCGCCATCGGGTGGCATCAAGGGTCACGTGTGGGAACAGACCATGCTGCCCTTGCTGACGGGGAACCGGGTGCTCTGGAGCCCCTCGGCGACCGGTCCCTTGTTGCATGGGCGCCAGGTCGTGACCGTCCACGACGTCGCCTTCGTCGATGTGCCCGAGTATTTCACGCCGTCCTTCGTCAGGCTGTACCGGCTGCTCGTGCCGCGCCTCGCCCGCCGGGCAGCAAGGGTGGTGACGGTTTCAGAATTCAGCCGGCGGCGGCTCGCGGAGTTCGCAGAGCTTGCTCCCGAGCAGATCGACGTGATCGCGAACGGTGTTTCAGAACAGTTTTATCCGCGCGGGCCAGACGAAGTCGCGCAGACCCGTCAGGCGCTCGATCTTCCCCCGCGCTATATCCTGCTTCAGGCGACCTCCGACGGCCGCAAGAATCTCGCCCGCGCCATGGATGCCTGGCGGCTGGCCGCCCCTTCGTTGCCCGCCGATCTCCATCTGCTGGTGGCGGGCAACCTTGGCCGCGCCCATGTTTTCAGTGGTGTGGCGGCAAACCTTGACGCACCGCGAACCCGCGTGATCGGCTATGTGGATGAGTTGCATCTTGCTCCCCTGTTGGCGGGCGCGGAAGCCTTTCTCTTTCCAAGTCTCTATGAAGGCTTCGGTCTGCCGGTGATCGAGGCCATGGCGTCCGGAACGCCGGTCATCACCGGTGATTGCACGGCACTGCCAGAGATCGCCGGCGGTGCCGCGTTGCTCGTCGACGCCAGCTCAACCACCGAAATCGCAGGAGCGATCGTCCGTATCGCCAATGATGAAGCGCTGAAGC
>JBOFUS010000220.1:0-8198 GCA_051652685.1 Beijerinckiaceae bacterium | reverse complement strand
GCCGTCAAACGCGCCTGATGCGGCGATCCAGGGCAGTGCCGCGAACAGTGCCGCCAGCCCGGCGATCAAGGGCGCAGGCCGCGCCAGCAGTGGCCAGGCGATCAAAGAGGAGAGCGCAATGCAGTGGAGGATACCGAAGCGGACGAAACGGTCGCTCATGGCGAACCATGTCCCGATGCTGACCAGCAGCGCTGCGCCAGCAATGATCGCGAACCTTTTCAGAAACCTGGCACGGAAAGCGGAAGCATCGGTCGTGGCGGCATGCGCCATCACCAGCGCCATGCCGCTCAGGAAAAGGAACGTACTGGCGATCAGTGCGCCGGACCAGCGGAACGCCGGTGTGGCTGTGATACCGGGATCAACGAGATTGAACGCCGCCAGATCCCAGACAATGTGATAGGCCACCATCGCGAGAACCGCGACGCCGCGCGCAAGATCGACGCGTGGATCGCGTGCCGTTGCCGAAGCCATCTCAGGCACGCTCCATCCGGATCACCTGCGGCGGGCCATCAAGCACGCCCTTCTCGGCGATGCTCGCCACCGCCGCGCGGATCAGCCGTTCGGTTGTGGCATGGGTGATGAGGATCACGGGAACCGTCGATTGTTTCGGCGCACCCTTCTGGATGATCGACGCGAGGCTGATGCCGTGCTCTGCCATGGTGCCGGCGATGGCTGCAAAAACGCCGCGCTTGTCCAGCGCCGTCAGTCGCACGTAGTAGCCGCCTTCATGCCGCTGCATCGGAGCTTTCTGTGGCTTTTCGAGCTTTGAAGCAGGGCGACCAAAGACGGGACCAGCCTCTCCCCGCGCGATGTCCGCGATATCAGCCAGCACGGCCGAAGCCGTCGCGCCCCCTCCGGCACCTGGCCCCACGAAGGTCAGCTCGCCGACCGTATCGCCGACCACGCTGACGGCGTTGAGCACGCCCATCACCTGCGCAAGTTGCGCCGTCTTCGGCACCATGGTCGGATGCACCCGCTGCTCGATGCCCGAAGGTGTGCGCTCGGCGACGCCCAGCAGCTTGATGCGAAAACCAAGTTCATCCGCCATCTTGAGATCAAGCGGCGCGACATTGGAGATGCCTTCGACATAGATGGCATCGGCATCCACTTCAGCGCCAAAGGCGAGGGAGGTGAGCAGCGCGAGCTTGTGCGCAGTGTCGTAGCCCTCCACGTCGAAGGTCGGGTCAGCCTCGGCGTAGCCCAGTTCCTGCGCTGCTTTCAGGCATTCGGCGAAGGACAGCCCTTCTGCCTCCATGCGCGTGAGGATATAGTTGCAGGTGCCGTTCATGATGCCGGACACGCGTTGCACCTCGTTGCCTGCAAGTGACTCGCGCAACGCCTTGATGATCGGAATGCCGCCGGCAGCCGCAGCCTCGAACTTGAGCGAAACGCCCATCGCCTCTGCCGCCTGCGCGAGGCCGACGCCGTGCTTCGCAAGCAGGGCCTTGTTGGCGGTGACGACGTGCAGGCCACGAGCAAGTGCCGCGGCGACGGCTTCATGCGCCGGGCCTTCCGCGCCTCCTATCAACTCGACAAAGACGTCGGCATCGGCCTGTTGTGCCATGGAAACGGGATCGTCGAACCAGCGCAAGGCAGAAAGATCGACGCCACGCTCCCGGCTACGGTCACGGGCGCAGACGGCGGTGATCATGACCTTGCGGCCGATCCTTGCCGTGAAGGCGTTGTCACCCGCAGCAAGCTTCTGCGCCACGGTTGCGCCGACAGTGCCCAGACCGGCGACGGCGATGCGAAGGGGCGGAAGCGTCGTGTTCATGCCCAGCCGGGTCGCACGCGCGAGGGCGTTTCGTCAACGGCGCTCGTTATTCGGGCTCGATTTGCCCCACTACCCGATCTTCCGCACAGCCACATTGTGCAGGCTCGTCTCCGCCGACTTGAGGAACTTGCCGACGTTGCGGGCGGCCTGTCGGATGCGCTGTTCGTTTTCAACGAGGGCAAGGCGCACATAGTCATCGCCGTGTTCTCCGAAGCCGATGCCAGGAGCAACCGCGACCTCGGCCTTCTCGACGAGCAGCTTTGAGAACTCGAGGCTGCCCAGATGACGGAATGCTTCCGGAATTGGCACCCAGGCAAACATCGAAGCCGAGGGTGGCGGGATGTCCCAGCCGACTTTGCCGAAACTCTCCACCATGGCGTCGCGGCGCTTGCGATAGACGTCGCGCATCTCCCGGATGCAATCGTCGGGACCATTCAGCGCCGCCGCAGCTGCCACCTGGATCGGCGTGTAGGCACCGTAGTCGAGATAGCTTTTCACCCGTGTCAGCGCCGCGAGCAGCTTGTCGTTGCCGACCGCAAAACCCATGCGCCAGCCGGCCATGGAGAACGTCTTCGACATCGAGGTGAACTCGACCGTCACGTCCATCGCGCCCGGCACCTGCAGCAGCGACGGCGGTGGATTGGCGTCGTCGAAATAAACTTCCGCATAGGCGAGATCGGAGAGCAGGATGATGTCGTGCTTTTTCGCGAAGGCGACGAGATCCTTGTAGAAGGCCAGTTCTGCAACCATCGCGGTCGGGTTCGATGGATAGCAGACGACAAGTGCGATGGGCTTGGGAACCGAGTGCATGATGGCGCGCTCGGCTGCCGGGAAGAAGTCAGGCGTAGGCTCCGCCGGAACTGAACGTATCACACCGCCGGCCATCAGGAAGCCGAAGGCGTGGATCGGGTAGGAAGGATTCGGCACAAGGACGACATCGCCCGGCCCGGTGATGGCCTGCGCCATGTTGGCGAAGCCTTCCTTGGAGCCGAGCGTCGCCACAACCTGCGTGTCCGGGTTCAGCTTCACGCCAAAACGCCGCTCGTAGTAGTACGCCTGCGCCTTGCGCAGCCCGGTGATGCCTTTGGAAGACGAGTAACGATCCGTGCGTGGCTTGCCGGCTGTCTCGACCAGCTTTTCAATCACATGGCGGGGTGCCGGCAGGTCCGGGTTGCCCATGCCGAGATCGATGATGTCCGCACCACCCGCTCGTGCCTTGGCCTTGATCCGGTTGACCTGTTCGAACACGTAGGGCGGAAGGCGGCGGATGCGGTGAAACTGGTCCATCTGTACCATGGGGCGATACCTTGCCGGCTGTTGGGCGAGCGCCACTGGCGTCGCCGGATGAAGTATTTCGTTACGGGGTGACCTGACGCGCGCTGTCGCGCATCTGGCGCAGGCGGTTCGGGTTGACGGGGAAACTCTCGGGGCCACCGGGCCTTGGACGATCAGCTGTGGCGGAAGCCGGTCTCGCTGGCTCGGCAACCGATGGCAGCGGTGCACCATACGCCCCGCCCGGCTGTGTGCGTCTCGCAAAAGCCTCGCTCTGGTTGCGCGTCCGGTCAAGCTCAGCTTCCAGATCTTTCGCCCCGGCGGCGTTTCTGGAAGCAATTGGTCGCACCACAGCTTCGCGGCCGACCGGCACATAGGCGAGCTCGCCTTGCTGGCGCCGGGCCTTTACGAAGTCCTTTGGTTCACCAACACTGGTAGCCCACCCTACGGCTGACGCCGGGCCACGAAGCGGGTGATCCGACCCGGTCGCGCTGCAACCTGCGGCAAGCACCGCAAGCACTGCCAAACAGGCGGATCGCCTCAGGAACGGAATGGGCTTGCGCCCCGGAATCAGTTTGACGTCAGGCATAGCCGCAGGTGTATGAAAAACCGGCATTGATAGGTCCATGAACAAGGTGACTAAACCTTTAATACGCTGAGGCCGCAAACGATAGCGTTCTCAAGCGAGAGGGCCGAGGGGAGAACGTCGACGTGACCGGCAAACCTGAAAGACCCGGAAAGCCTGGCAAGGCTGATAACCTCAAACAGTCCGAAAAGCCTACGCAGCCGAAGAGCGCCGATAGCGGATCAGCAGCGAAACAGCCACCGCTTCCCGATTTCGAGAAGCTGACGTTAAACGCCGCACGCGCGCTTGAGCAGGCCGGCAAGGCTGCAGCCGCCTACGTTCGGCCGCGCGAGGCGGGTGAGAAGTCAATGGCACCCTCCGCCGAGGCCAACGACATGGCAAAAACGTTCGGCAAAGTCGCCGAATACTGGTTGAAGGATCCCGCACGCGCCATGGAAGCGCAGACCCGGATCGCTTCGTCGATGCTGGACCTCTGGGCGCACACCTTGAAAAAAATGCACGGCGAGCAGCCGGAACCCATCGCGGCACCCGAATCGCGAGACAACCGTTTCAAGAATCCTGAATGGTCTGAGAACCCTTACTTCGACTTCCTCAAGCAGGCCTATCTCGTGAGCAGCCGCTGGGCAGATGGCCTCGTCGCCGATGCCGAGGGTGTCGACGATCACACCAAACAGAAGGCCGGCTTTTATGTGCGCCAACTGTCCGGCGCGCTTTCGCCTTCCAACTTCGTCGCCACAAATCCGGAACTCATCCGGACCACATTGAACGAAAATGGCGAGAACCTCGTCCGTGGCCTCAGGATGATGGCCGAGGACATGGAGGCCGGCCATGGCGACCTCAAGATCCGGCAATCGAAGACTGAAGGCTTCGAGGTTGGCGTCAACATGGCGATGACGCCCGGCAAGGTCGTTTTCCGCAACCATCTGATCGAGCTGATCCAGTATGCGCCAACGACCGTTGATGTTCTCAAGGTGCCACTCGTCATCGTACCGCCCTGGATCAACAAGTATTACATCCTTGATCTGAACCCGGAAAAGAGCTTCGTCCGCTGGATTGTCGATCAGGGCGTGACCGTCTTCATCGTCTCGTGGGTGAACCCGGACGAGCGGCATGCGGCGGCTGATTTCACGACGTACATGCACGACGGAATTCTGGCGGCCGTCGATGCGGCACGCGAGATTTCCGGATCGGACAAGGCCCATACGGCGGCCTATTGCGTCGGTGGCACGATGCTGGCGATCACGCTCGCCTGGCTGGCCGCGCGGGGCGACGAGCGGATTGCCTCGGCCACACTGCTGACCACACAGGTCGATTTCACCCACGCCGGCGATCTCAAGGTTTTCGTCGACGAGGAGCAGATTGCGGAAGTCGAGACGCTCATGGGCAAGCTCGGCTATCTGCCGGGCTCGCGCATGGCATCGGCCTTCAACATGCTCCGGCCACTTGATCTCATCTGGCCCTATGTCGTGAACACGTACCTCAAGGGCCAGGAGCCGGCGGCGTTCGATCTGCTCTACTGGAACTCGGATTCCACACGAATGCCCGAGGCCAACCATCGGTTCTATCTCAGGAACTGCTATCTGGAGAACAGGCTTAGCAAGGGCGAGATGGAAGTTGCCGGCGAAAAGCTGTCATTGGCGAAAATCAGAACGCCGATCTACAACCTTGCGGCGAAAGAGGACCATATCGCGCCGGCGCGTTCCGTCTTCTTCGGCTCGCAGTTCTTCGGTGGACCTGTGCGCTATGTGATGGCGGGCTCTGGCCATATCGCCGGCGTGGTGAACCCTGCGACCAAACCGAAATACCAGTTCTGGACCGGCGGACCTGCAACGGGTGCTTTCGAGGATTGGGTGGCGGGTGCAAAAGAAGCGCCGGGTTCCTGGTGGACCGACTGGATCGTCTGGCTGCGTGAGCGTTCGGAGGGCGGCGAGGTCAAGGCACGCACGCCGGGATCGCGCAAGCACAAGCCCTTGGCCGACGCGCCCGGTGAATATGTGAGGGTGAAGGCGTGATCAGCCTTTGCTGAGACCGGCGGCGATGGCCTGAAGCCGCGCGGCACATGTCCAGACCGAGCCGATCAGGCAGATCCAGAGCCCCATGCCGAGCACAGCACCGCTGCCGCGCAGCCACGTTTCGAACATGACGACAACGCAGGCACCGGTGAGCAGCGCCATCCGCTGCTGCTTCGCCATCGGCCCACGAAAGTCCTGTGGTTGGCCAAGCGCGCCGCCAAGCACCCGGATATAGGCCGTCAACGCAGCGGCGAGCGCCGTGGCCCAGCCGAGCCAGCCGATCCCGCAGGCATAGCCCCACGCGACGAGCAGCAGCGTGTCGGCGATCCGGTCCGGCACCTCGTTGTAGAGCGCACCGACGGGCGAGCCCCTGCCCCCTTCGACCGCCACCATGCCATCCAGCAGATTGCAGAGCAGCCGCAGCTGGATGAACACCGCTGCAAGCAGAAACAGCAGCGGCTGGCGCGCCCCTTCGATCAGGCACAGCGCGCCAAATCCAGCCGCGACGATGCTGAGCAGGGAAATCTGGTTGGGCGTGATCGACGTGGTCAGAAGCCAATCCAGCGCCCGCCTCGCCAGCGCCGAGGAGCGGCTGGCGAGCGGTCGGCGGGAGGATGGCTGTGGGTCAGGATCGGTCATGGCGCGTGTCCGGCTTCAATTCGTCCACCAGTAGCGGGTCATGTGGAAGAAGATTGGCGCGGAAAACAGGATACTGTCGATCCGGTCGAGCATGCCGCCGTGGCCACTGATCATCTGGCCCCAGTCCTTGACGCCCCGGTCCCGCTTGATCGCGGACATGACGAGCCCGCCGAAGAAGCCCATGATGCAGATGATGAAAGCCATGCCGGCCGCCTGAAGCGGCGAGAACGGCGTGATCCAGAACAGCGCCGCGCCCAGCAGCGTGGCCGAGGCGACGCCGCCGACGAGCCCCTCCCAGGTCTTGGATGGCGACAGGGCGGGCGCAACCTTGTGGTGGCCGAAGAGCTTGCCGAACACGTATTGCAGCACATCGGAACCCTGCACCACGATGATCAGGAAGGCGACGAGCAGCACCTGCTTTTCGGCGAACCCCGGAATATCGAGCGTGAGCAGCGCGGGCACATGGCTTGCGCAATAGACACAGATCATCAGCGCCCACTGCTGTGCCGCGACCCGCTCCAGAAAGCGCTCTGTGTCCTGCCGCAGTGCCGCAATCACGGAACCCAGCAGGAAACAATAGACCGGGATGAAGACGGAGAAGAGCCCGTACCACTCGATCCAGACAAGATAGTACTGGAACGGCAATGCGACAAAGAAGGCCGCCAGAAGCGCCCAGTGGTCGCCCCGGCGGCTTGTGGTCAGTGTAACAAATTCGCGCAATGCAAAGAAAGAAGCCAGCGCATACAGGCCGATCACGGCCGGCTTGCCAATGCTGACCGCCGCGCCCAGCAGCCCGACCATGATCCACCACGCCTTCACGCGGGCGTTGAGATTGTCCACCGTCTCGTTCTGAACGCCGCCGGCCCTTGCCTTCAGCATCGCGCCGATGGCGCTCGCGATGATCAGAACGGCGATCACGCCCCCGAGAAGCCAGAACACTTCAGCCGGCATGGGAAGCACTCCTGATCACCTGGTATCCGGCATGGCGCCCGAGTGCGAGCACCGCCTGTTCCGCACGCTCAAGGAACGCCCGGCGTTCCTCGCCCTGCTCGACCTGCAGCGTTGCGCCGAAGGTGACGCTGCACAGCATTGGCAGCGGCAGGATCTCACCCTTGGGCAGCACGCGGCTCAGATTGTCGATCCAGCATGGCACAAGTTCCACGTCCGGTCGTGCCAGAGCCAGATTGTAGAGCCCCGAGCGGAACGGCAGCAGCGGCTCCTCGCCCATGTTGCGCTTGCCTTCCGGGAAGATGATCAGCGATGCGCCTTCGTCCAGCGCTTTCGTCATTTGCGCCATGGGATCAACCGTGCGGCCTGCTGCCTCCCGCTCGATCAGCACGGCACGGAAGACCTTTTCGCCGACGAAACGTTTGAGCTTTCCCTTGAGCCAGTAGTCCGCAGCCGCAACCGGCCGTGTCACGTTCCGCAACTCTGGCGGCAGCACACACCACAGCAGGACAAAATCGCCGTTGCTGGTATGGTTAGCGAAGTAGACGCGTTGCTTCGCCTCCGGGAGGCAGCCACGCCATTCCGGCCTGACGCCAGTAACAAGCCGGGCGAAGCCGGTGATCAGTGACGATGTGATCCTTGCGGCGAACGACACGCAGATGGCCCCCAAGCTCTCGGCATCTTGCCTGATTCTACGCGGAAGTCGCGAGAGCGATGTGCGGATTTGATATCGGAGCGCCAAAAAGCTATTCGATATCCATGACAAACCCCATCCACATCATTGGCGGCGGGCTCGCCGGCTCCGAAGCTGCCTGGCAGGTGGCAGAAGCCGGTGTTCCGGTCGTCCTGCATGAGATGCGCCCCGTCCGCATGACGGATGCCCACAAGACCCATGGTCTGGCGGAACTCGTTTGCTCGAATTCCTTCCGTTCCGACGATGATCAGGCCAATGCCGTCGGCCAGATCC
>JBOFUS010000219.1:0-8678 GCA_051652685.1 Beijerinckiaceae bacterium | reverse complement strand
CGTCGTTGCGGGAAGCCAAATCCGGCATCGCGCTTGAGCCGAGCTTCGTGCAGCGCGGTTTCCGCAGCCATGTCTCCGGCCGGCCGACGCTCGATCCCGCCACGATCGTGGACCGCCGCGCCATGCGCTTCCACGGCGGCGGTTCGGCATGGAACCATGTGGCCATGGATCAGGCGATCCTCGATGCGGGGCTGACGGAGAAGGAGATCTCGAACGAGCGCACCGGTATCGTCATGGGCACCGGTGGCCCTTCGACCATTGCGCTGATCGAAGCCTACGAAAAGGCCAAGGAAAGCGGCAATTCCAAGCGCGTCGGGCCCTTCGCCGTGCCCAAGTGCATGAGCTCGACAGCGTCGGCGACGCTCGCCACCTGGTTCAAGATCAAAGGTGTGAATTATTCGATTTCGTCGGCCTGCGCCACGTCCAACCACTGCATCGGCAACGCCTACGAGATGATCCAGTGGGGCAAGCAGGACATGGTCTTTGCCGGCGGCGCAGAGGAGCTGGACTGGACCATGTCCGTGCTCTTCGATGCGATGGGAGCCATGTCGTCGAAGTACAATGACAGGCCGTCGGTGGCGTCACGCGCCTATGACGTCAACCGCGACGGCTTCGTGATTGCCGGTGGCGCGGGCGTGCTGGTGCTGGAAGAGCTGGAGCATGCGAAAGCGCGCGGCGCGAAGATTTATGGCGAAATCGTCGGTTACGGAGCCACATCGGACGGCTATGACATGGTGGCACCTTCCGGCGAGGGCGCGGTGCGCTGCATGAAGATGGCGATCTCGACCGTGAAGACGCGGATCGACTACATCAACACGCACGGCACATCCACTCCGGTCGGCGACCAGAAGGAGATGGAGGCGGTGCGCGAGGTCTTTGGCCCGACCGGCCATATCCCGCACCTGTCCTCCACCAAGTCGCTCACTGGCCACAGCCTGGGGGCGACCGGCGTGCAGGAGGCGATCTATTCGCTGCTCATGCTCAACAATGATTTCGTGGCGGAGAGCGCCCATATCGAGGAGATCGATCCGGCTTTTGCCGACTTGCCCATCGCGCGCAACCGTATTGACAATGCGAAGCTTGGCACGGTGCTGTCGAATTCGTTCGGCTTTGGCGGGACCAATGCGACGATTGTGATGAAGCGGCTGGAGGCGTGACAGGTTGCGGCGTTTCGTCTAGACAGAACATCTAGATGGAGGCTGATATGGCGTTTCACGTGCGGGACCCTGAAACTGATCGTGTTGTCCGTCAGTTGGCTGCCCTGAAGGGGATGACGCTCACCGATGTTATCCGCGATGCAGCCGCTAAGGAGCTTGAGGCTTTTGTTGCGGCAGAGGCAGAGCGCGACAAGGGCAAGACACTGGAGCAGGTTGTTAAGGAGATACAAGACGATCTTGCCAGATTTCCGAAGACCGGACTGAAGGCGGATAAGGAATTCTACGACGATTTGTCGGGTGGTTTGTGATATTTGTGGATGCGTCGGCCATCGTTGCGATTTTGCTACGGGAGCCGCGCTATGAACAGTTGTTTGCCGTACTGCAGGATAGCGGGGAGGCGTTTACGTCGCCGGTATCAGTTTATGAGGCAACTATGGCGATTGCACGTGAGCTTGAATTGCCCCAGACGGCGGCGCACGAACGTGTCATGCGATTTCTGAACAGTGTAGGGATCGAAGTTGCACCAATCACCCTGGATATCGCATCGGCTGCCATTTTTGCAGTAGAGCGCTTTGGCAAGGGTCGCCACAAGGCGAAGCTCAACATGGGAGACTGCTTCAGTTACGCCATGGCTTCCGCCCGCAAGGCACGCATCCTCTTCGTTGGGAACGACTTTTCCCAGACTGATCTCATCCCGGCGCTGCCAGCGCCCAATTGAAGCAGAAACGGCGTCTCCATCTCCATGACAACTTCCCTCATGTCCGGAAAACGCGGCCTCATCATGGGCGTCGCGAACCAGAACTCCATCGCCTGGGGCATCGCCTCCATGCTCCACAAGCATGGCGCGGAACTCGCCTTCACCTTCCAGGGCGAGGCGCTGGAGCGGCGTGTGCGCCCGCTGGCGGAGGGTATTGGTGCCAAGGTCGTGCTGCCCTGCGATGTCGAGGATATCGCCACGGTGGATGCCGTGTTTGACAAGGTTGGCGAGGCCTGGGGCGGGCTGGATTTCGTGGTTCACGCCATCGGTTTTTCCGACAAGAATGAGCTCAAGGGCCGCTATGTCGACAACACGACGCGGGCGAACTTCACCCGCTCGATGGTCATCTCCTGCTATTCCTTCACGGAAATCGCGCAGCGCGCCGTGAGGCTCATGCAGCCGGGCGGTAGTCTGCTGACGCTGACCTATGGCGGCTCCATGCGCGTTTCGCCGAACTACAACGTCATGGGGCCAGTCAAGGCCGCGCTGGAGGCCAGCGTGCGTTATCTCGCCGCCGATCTCGGACAGGACGGTATCCGCGTCAATGCATTGTCGCCTGGGCCGGTGCGGACGCTCGCAGGCGCGGGCATCGGCGAGGCGAGGGCGGCCTTCGCCTTCCAGACGAAGCATTCGCCACTGCGCCGCCCGGTGACGCTGGAAGAGATCGGCGGCGCCGCGCTCTTCACACTGTCGGATCTCGGCGGTGGCACGACCGGCGAGATCATCTATGTCGATGGCGGGTATCACATCGTCAACATGCCCCGGCCGGCAGACTTGAAGGCTGACGCCGACGAAGGTTGACGCCGGAGCGCAGTCGGTTGACCATTCCCCAAACAAAGGGGGAAGCCATGAACCAGATCGATCTCAAGGGCCGCGTCGCGGTCATCACCGGTGGCGCGCGCGGCATCGGCTACGCCATAGCCGAACGCTATCTGGCTTCCGGTGCGGCGGTCAGCCTCTGGGACGTGGATGCTGCGAAATTGGCCGAGGCCGCAGCGGTACTCTCAGCAAAGGGCGATGTCTCCACGCAAACGGTCGAGCTGACCAGCGAGGAGGACGTGGCGCGCGCCACATCCGCCACGGTCACCCGCCATGGCCGCATCGATATCCTCGTCAACAATGCCGGCATCACCGGCGGCAATGCCAAGGTCTGGGAACTGTCGGCGGAGGTCTGGCGCAAGGTGGTCGAGGTCAACCTCGTGGCACCTTTCATCATCTGCAAGGCCGTGGCACCTTTGATGCTCGCCCAGAACTACGGGCGTATCGTCAACATCGCCTCGATCGCCGGTAAGGAGGGAAACCCCAATGCCTCCCACTATTCGGCGTCCAAGGCCGGGCTGATCGCGCTGACGAAGTCGCTCGCCAAGGAGGTCGCGACCTCCGATATCCGCGTCAACTGCATCACGCCGGCGGCGGCCAGGACGGATATCTTCGACCAGATGAAGCCTGATTTCATCGCCTTCATGCTGTCGAAAATCCCCATGAACCGCTTCGTCGAGGTGGACGAGATCGCCGCGATGGCCGCCTGGCTGGCGTCCGCCGAGTGCTCCTTCTCCACTGGTGCGGTCTTCGACATCTCGGGTGGACGCGCGACGTATTGAGGCGGCCCGTGGGCTCGAAAACAGCGCGTCGCGGCGCTATCTTGTTCCCATGAGCATCGATGATCCAGAAGAGAACCGGCTGTCCGGCCGGCTGTCACGGTATGCGCGCGTTGGCGCGAACGTGGGCGGGGTCGCTGCGCGTGTTGCCGCCACGCGCATTTTCAACCGGCAGGGCGATGACGCCAGCAATGCCCGCGCGCTGACGGCGGCGCTGGGCGGCCTCAAGGGACCGATCATGAAGGTGGCGCAACTGCTTGCCACCATCCCCGATGCGTTGCCGGCGGAATATGCAGACGAGCTCAAGACGCTGCAGTCAGAAGCGCCGCCCATGGGCTGGGCCTTCGTCAAGCGGCGCATGCAGTCGGAACTGGGGCTGGGCTGGGAGAAGCGCTTCCGTGATTTCGAGCGCACGCCGGTCGCGGCCGCCTCGCTGGGGCAGGTTCACCGTGCAACTTCCCTGGAAGGTGCTCAACTGGCGGTGAAGCTGCAATACCCGGATATGCAGTCAGCTGTGGAGGCCGATCTCAATCAGTTGCAGATGCTGTTTGCGCTGCACCGCCAGATGGACCGCGCCATCGACACCCGCGAGATTTTCAAGGAAATCGGCGCGCGCGTGCGGGAAGAGCTCGACTACGAGCGCGAGGCCGGCCATGCGCGGCTCTATGCCGATATCCTGCGCGAAACGCCGCTGGTTCGCGTGCCGGGCGTGCACGGCGATCTCTCAACGCGCCGGCTGCTGACGCTTGGCTGGCTGGAGGGCGACAAGCTGCTGAGCTTCAAGGAGCATGGACAGGAAGACCGCAACCGCATCGCGGAAGCCATGTTCACCGCCTGGTGGTTGCCCTTCTCGCGCTTCGGGGTGATCCACGGCGATCCGCATCTCGGCAACTACACGGTGTTTTCGGAAGATGGTCGTCCCGGCGGCATCAATCTGCTCGACTACGGCTGCATCCGCATCTTCCCGCCTGCATTCGTCGGTGGTGTGGTGGAACTCTACAAGGGGCTCCTCACCAACGACGAGCCGCGCACCGTGCATGCCTACGAGATCTGGGGCTTCCGCAACCTCAAGAAGGAGCTGATCGAGGTTCTCAATATCTGGGCGCGCTTCATCTACGGCCCGATCCTCGATGACCGTGTGCGTACGATTGCCGACGGCGTGAAGCCGGGCGAGTATGGCCGCAAGGAGGCTTTCCGCGTGCACCAGGCACTGAAAGAGAAGGGGCCAGTGACGGTCCCACAGGAGTTCGTCTTCATGGACCGGGCGGCCATCGGGCTGGGCGGGGTGTTCCTGCATCTGGAAGCGCGGCTCAATTTCTACCGGCTGTTCAATGAGGCGATCGAGAATTTCGATCTCGATGTCGTGGCAAAGCGACAGGGTGATGCACTGGCCCGCGCCGGGCTCGCCTCATAGATCGACATCGTCCTCGTCAGGCCAGATCAGCTCTGCATCGACGACATCTTCGGCTGGCGAGGCGGGCTGGCGCTCCAGCAGTCCCGCCTCTTCCAGCGCCTCGATGTCCGGGAGATCGCGCAGTGTTTCCAGCCCGAAAACCGAGAGGAAGCGCCGCGTCGTGACATAGGTCAGCGGCGCGCCGGCCGTGGGCGCGCGCGGGCCTGCGCCGATGAGTTCAAGCTTTCTCAGCCGCGAGATCACATCGCGGCTGACTTCGCGGGCGAGCAGGCGGGTGAGTTCCGCCCGCGTCGCCGGCTGGAGATAGGCAATGGCCGTAACGACAAGGCTCTCCGTCGGCGTCAACTCTGCCTGCACCGTCTGATCGCCTCCTGCCAGCACGCCACGCACGGCTTCCGCGAAACGCGGGCGCGTGCGGTGGTGCCAGCCTTGCGCCACGGGAACCAGATCATAGGGTCGGCCCTTCAGCTCTGCCCGGATATCCTCGATCAGATCATCCAGCCGGCACGCGCCGCCAACGAGCCGCGACAGCGTCTCGCGGGGCACCGGCGTCGGGCTGGTGAAGATGGCAGCTTCAACGCGGCCCATCCACTCGCGCCACCGGGCCTCCGCAGGGAGATCGGAAAGCTCGATGTCGATTGATCGGCGGGCATGTTTCACGGCGGCCATGTCAGATTCCGTAGAGCCTGAGGTGGGGCCGCTCGGTCAGAACCTTCAGAGCGTTGCGCTCGACCATGTGATCAATAAAGCGGCGTGCCGCCCGGTCGGAGCCCAGTCCGCCGCGGCCTCCGATCAGGTCCGCGACCACGATGGCATCATCAGACAGAAGTTTGCGGACGGCCGTTGCCTTGCCTTCGCTGCGCACGGTCGATGCCGCTGCCGCCAGCGCCTCGGCGCGCCGCGACAGCGCTGCCGCCCGGTCGAGCGCAGCGAGTGCCGCGTGGCCTGCCGCTTCCGCGACGAACGCGCCCCAGGATTCGTCGCGAGGCTGGGGCCAGACGCCACCAAAGCGCCGCTTGAGCGATGGATCGTCCAGCGCGGTCGCGAGCAGGGGCAGCGGCCTCGACCAACCAAACACGCTTGCCAGAGCCAGATCCGCACTCATGTAGGCCAGCGTCTCTGCCTCGCGGGCCTTGGCCTCCTGAAGGCCGAAGACAGCATGGCGTGACTTCTCGGCGGCAAACTGGAGCGGGTTGGCGATGCGGGGGTCAGGTTTCATCTGCGAATCGTCACGGAATGCCCATTCCCCGACGTTGAGATCAACCGCCGCCTCACCGATGATGCCAACGCCGGCATGGGCCGGTGTTGCTGCAAACTTGCGCCAGCCGCGGTAGAGCCGCCCGGCCGGACCGGGATCATCCGCGCTCCGTGTCAGGTGATGCGCATCGCGCAGGTCTGCCTCGTCGGCGCGGAGACGAAGCCTCGCCCCCATGACACGCGCCGATGCCAGTGCCTGCCGCATCGACAGTACGCCAAGACAACTTGGCGCGGTCCTGATCCATTGATCGAGCAGGAAAAGCGCGCCACCAGCACGAAAGCCCGCTGTCGCTGGCGATGGGTCCGCGAGGCCCCGTAGCCAGCCAGGCGCAGGCGAAGGCCCCGCGCCGTCAAGCGTCACAGGCCGGAAGCGCCGCTTCTTCGGGGCATTCTCAGTCGCGCTGTTCGTGTTGCCGATGATTCCCGCCATGTCGCCAAGCATAGCGACAGCAGCGGGATTGTCAGTCGGTCAGGCACTTCCGCCAACAGAAAACCCCGCCGGTGACCGGCGGGGTTCTGATTTCAGTGTTTAGGGTACTTGTTCCCTGCCGATGCCTTGTTTCAGGCCGCCAGCCCCCGCAGGACGTAGTGCAGGATACCGGCGTTCCTGAAATACTCGATCTCGTCGAGCGTATCGATCCGGCAGATCAGCGGCACCGTCTTCACGCTGCCATCGGCGAAGGTGATGGTGGCATCGACCTTCTGGCGCGGCTTGACGGTTGCCAGACCCTCGATGCTCACCGTCTCGTCGCCCTTGAGGCCGAGGCTCTGCCAGGTCGTGCCTTCCTCGAAGACGAAGGGCACGACGCCCATGCCGACAAGGTTCGAACGGTGGATACGCTCGAAGCTCTGGGCGATCACAGCCTTGACGCCCAGAAGGTTGGTACCCTTGGCCGCCCAGTCACGCGAGGAGCCGTTGCCGTATTCGACGCCGGCGAAGACCACAAGGGGCGTTTTCTCCTCCTGGTACTTCATCGCGGCGTCGTAGATCGGCATCTCTTCCCGCGACGGATAGTGGATGGTGAAACCACCCTCGCGCCCGTTCGGACCCATCATGTGGTTACGGATGCGGATGTTGGCGAAGGTGCCGCGCATCATCACCTCATGGTTGCCGCGCCGCGTGCCGTACTGGTTGAAGTCAGCCGGCTCGACCTTATTGTCCATCAGATATTTGCCGGCCGGAGATGCCGCCTTGATCGAGCCTGCCGGGGAGATGTGGTCGGTGGTGATCTTGTCGCCGAAAAGACCAAGCACCCGCGCGCCCTTGATGTCGGAAGCGCCTGCCGCCGTCGGCTTGAGGCCGGCGAAATAGGGCGGATTCTGCACATAGGTGGACTTGCCGTCCCAGTCGTAGGTCTCGCCCGCGCTGGTCTCGATCTTGCCCCAGTTCTCGTCGCCCTTGAACACATCGGCATACTTCGACTTGAAGAGCCTCTTGGTGACATGCTTCTCGATGAAGGTCTGGATTTCCTTGTTGGTCGGCCAGATGTCCTTGAGGAACACCGGCTTGCCCTTGGAATCATGGCCCAGCGGTTCCGTCGTCAGATCTATCTGAACGGTTCCAGCCAGTGCATAGGCCACCACCAGCGGCGGGGAGGCGAGATAGTTTGCCTGCACATCCGGCGAGACGCGGCCCTCGAAGTTGCGGTTGCCTGAAAGCACCGCCGCCGCGATCAGCCCGTTGTCGTTGATCGCCTTCGATATCGGTGCCGGCAGCGGCCCGGAGTTGCCGATGCAGGTGGTGCAGCCGAAGCCCACGAGGTTAAAGCCGAGCTTGTCGAGATCCTTCTGCAAACCGGCCTTTTCCAGATATTCCGCCACCACCTGCGAGCCGGGTGCCAGCGAGGTCTTGACCCAGGGCTTTGACTTCAGGCCCTTCGCGGCCGCGTTGCGGGCGAGCAGGCCCGCGCCGATCAGCACGCTCGGGTTCGAGGTGTTGGTGCAGGAGGTGATTGCCGCGATGACCACGTCGCCATGGCCGAGGTCGAAGTTCGCGCCCTCCACCTTGACGCGGCGGCTGATCTCGACGGCCTTCTTGTAGTCGCTTTCCATGGCCGCGACGAAGCCAGTCTGAACGCTTTCCAGATCGATGCGTCCTTCCGGCCGCTTTGGTCCCGCCATCGAGGGTTTCACCGTCGAGAGTTCCAGTTCCAGCGTGTCGGTGAAAACCGGATCGGGCGAGGCGGTGGTGCGGAAGAGCCCCTGCGCCTTGCAGTACTTCTCGACGAGGTCGATGCGGTCCTGCTTGCGGCCGGACATGGTGAGATAGTCCAGCGTCTCGCCGTCGACGGGGAAAAAGCCGCAGGTCGCGCCATACTCCGGGCCCATGTTGGCGATGGTGGCGCGGTCGGCCAAGGTCAGGTTGTTGAGGCCGGGGCCATAGAATTCCACGAACTTCGAGACGACGCCCTTCTTGCGCAGCATCTGCACCACCAGCAGCACCAGATCGGTTGCGGTGATGCCCTCCTTGAGCTTGCCCGTCAGCTTGAAGCCGA
>JBOFUS010000218.1:0-6991 GCA_051652685.1 Beijerinckiaceae bacterium | reverse complement strand
GCAGGTAGAAGTCATATTCGCCGCGCTGGATGCCCGGGAAATGCACGCGCAGCGACTGCGAGACGAGCGTCGCCTTGATGCCGATCTGGCCGAGCATGGAGACAACCGCCTGGCAGATGCCCTCGTCGTTGACGTAGCGGTCGTTGGTGCAGTGGAACGTCGTCGTGAAGCCGTTGGGATAGCCGGCATCCGTCAGAAGCTTCTTCGCCGCAGCCATGTCGTTCTTTGGCCACTGGTCGATTTCCTTCGTGTAGCCGTTGATGAACGGCGTCGCGATGGTGCCCTGCGGCGTCGACTGACCACGCATCGTGATGCGCTGGATCGCCTCGCGGTTGATCGCGGTGTTGACCGCCTGACGCACGCGGTTGTCGGCGAAGGGGTTCTTGCCCTTCACGTCCGAGCCGCGAAGCTCGGGGATGCCGATGTTCATGCCCAGAAACAGCGAGCGGTTCTCGGCACCGGCGTTGACCTTGATTCCGGCGGTTGTCTGCAGGCGCTGGATGTCCTGCGGCGGCACGTCCTGCACGAGATCGACCTCGCCCGACAGAAGGGCGGCGACGCGGGTCGCAGCTTCGGGGATCGGTCGGTAGGTGATCTCGGTAAAGGTCAGCGGGTCGGTACCCTTGCCCCAGTAGTTGTCATTGAGCTTCATGACCGTGCGCACGTCCGGCTCGCGGGTGACCAGCGTGTAGGGTCCGGTGCCCATCGCGGCGCGGGTAG
Organism: Beijerinckiaceae bacterium; assembly: GCA_051652685.1. Classification (GTDB taxonomy): domain Bacteria; phylum Pseudomonadota; class Alphaproteobacteria; order Rhizobiales; family Beijerinckiaceae; genus JADCCX01. The sequence continues at coordinate 6,271 of JBOFUS010000218.1, read as the reverse complement.
CGCCGTTCTCGGTCTTTTCCTTGAGGTTCTGGGGATCGGCAGCGTTGTTTGCCTCGGCCCAGGCCTTGTTCATGACGAAGAGGTTGGTGAGGTTGTTGACCAGCAGCGCGTTCGGTCCCTTGGTCTTGAACTGGACGGTCAGGTCATCGACCTTGGTGATCGCATCCACGGAAACCAGCAGCGACTTCATGTCGGCGGCGGGCTTGAGGGCGCGCTGCATGGAGAAGACGACATCATCGGCAGTGAACGCCGCGCCGTTGTGGAACTTGACGTTCGGCCGCAGCTTGAATTCCCACACGGTCGGATCGGTGGGCAGCACGCGCCAGGAGGTGGCGAGCGAGCCGACGAGCTTCCCGTCGAAGCCGCGAATGACCAGCGTGTCGTAGAAGTTGTGGGCAATCACGTGGTTGGGGCCGGTGTTGCCGGAATGCGGATCAAGCGTCGTCGCATCCTGCGAACGGGCCCAGCGGAGCGCCTTGGCATCCGCCGCGACGGATGACAGCAGCGTGCCGGCCAGCAAGGCAGCGGCAAGCGCGAGTTTGGTGGTCATGTGAAAAGCTCCCAAAGGTCAAAGACCGGTTCACCGGCCTTGGGCACAAGCTTAGCGGGGTTTTGGGCGGTAGCAAGCGGCGCTTGCTGAGCCGCTGCACCACCAATCGATTGCAGAACATTGCAATTATGGTATGTTGGTTCGATGGGGTGGTCGGTCGAGTTTCTGGATGAGGCAGTGCTGGCGGCGCTCGACGATATGCCGGCTGACATCCGCGCAAGCTTTGAACGAATTGCCATGCTCATCTCCACGCACGGGCTTGAGCGTGTACGCGAGCCGTACATCAAACATCTGGAAGGGCCTGTCTGGGAAATGCGCATGCGCGGCAAGGATGGCATCGCCCGCGCCGCGTATGTAACGGCGAGCGGAAAACGGCTGATTGTCGTGCATGTTTTTCCGAAGAAACAGCAAAAGACGCCACGTCGGGAGATCGAAATCGCCCTCAGGCGAGCCAAGGAGGCAAAATGAACAGGAAGTCTATTCCCGCAAGTGAGGTGTTCGCCCGCTGGCGCAAGGACACCGCCTATCTGGCCGCATATGACGCATTGTCTGACGAGTTTGGTCTTGCTGACGCCTTGATCACGGCGCGGGGCCGGGCTTGTCTGACGCAGGAGCAACTTGCGGAGCGCATGGGAACAACCCAGGCCGCCATCGCGCGGCTGGAGAGCGGACGCCTTTTGCCGTCAACGCGAACATTGCTCCGCTTCGCAGCAGCAACTGGTTCACGCCTGTCGATCAGCTTTGATCCTGTTGCTACCGGTCCGCCGATGGCCGAATGAAACGCTTCGCGGTTGCCCAGTGTTTCGGTGTCGCCTATTACGCGTTCCACCCTCATGATCCGTTGACCTGTTGACTTCCATCCTCGCCACCGCCCGCCGCATCGTCATCAAGGTCGGCTCCTCGCTGCTGGTTGATCCGGCGACGGGGCCGAAGTCCGAGTGGCTTGCGGCGCTTGCCGACGATCTGGCAGCGCTCCATGCGCGCGGTGCCGATGTGCTCGTCGTTTCGTCGGGTGCCATTGCGCTCGGTCGTTCCGTGCTTGGCTATCCGAAAGGCGCGCTGGCGCTCGACCGGTCGCAGGCGGCGGCTGCCGTCGGCCAGATCGCGCTGGCGCGGTTGTGGTCGGAGGCGCTTGGCCGCAACGGGATCACGGCCGGCCAGGTGCTGATCACGCCGCAGGACACCGAGGAACGCCGACGTTATCTCAATGCCCGGGCGACGCTGGATGAGCTTCTGGCGCAGCGCGCCGTGCCGGTGATCAACGAGAACGACACTGTCGCCACCATCGAGATCCGTTACGGCGACAATGACCGGTTGGCCGCGCGGGTCGCCACCATGGCGGGGGCCGACCTGCTGGTGCTGCTGTCGGATATCGATGGGCTTTATACGGCGCCGCCGCAGCAAAACCCGTCAGCAACGCTGATCCCGGTCGTGCCGCGCATCACCGCCGAGGTCGAGGCGATGGCCGGCGGGGCGGCGTCGGAGCTGTCGCGCGGTGGCATGACGACCAAGGTTGAAGCTGCGAAGATCGCAGTGGCAGGCGGTGCGCACATGCTGATCGCCAACGGCAAGCGGCTTAACCCGCTGAAGGCTGTGCTGGAGGGCGCGCCCTGCACATGGTTCCAGACGGCATCCGACCCTGTCCGCGCCCGCAAGCGCTGGATCGGCGGTGCACTGGAAACGCGTGGCGCGCTGACGCTCGACGACGGTGCGGTGCGGGCTCTACGCTCCGGCAAGAGCCTGCTGCCGGCTGGCGTTAGCCGGATCGAGGGAGAGTTCGAGCGCGGCGACCCCGTGTTGCTCAGGGGCGCGGATGGCGGCGAGATCGGGCGCGGCCTTGTCGGCTATGATGTGGCCGAGGCCCGCGCCATCATGGGCGCGAACAGCCGCGACATTCCGGAAATCCTCGGCTATTCAGGGCGGAGCGCCATGGTCCATCGGGATGACATGGTGCTCATCGGCGAGGCGATTGACCCGTGAACAGACCGCTGCATCAACCTGACGTCTCCGGCGATGTGCCTGCCCTGATGCGTGAGATTGGCCGCCGTGCGCGCGCTGCCGCGCGCGTGCTGGCGCTTGCGCCGACGGAGGCCAAGGATGCCGCGCTGGCGGAGGGTGCAGCCGGGCTTCGGGCGCGCGTGACCGACATTCTCGCCGCAAACGCCCGTGATCTGGATGCTGCGGCCGCCAGTGGGGCGAATGCCGCTTTCATCGATCGTCTCACACTGAATGCTGCACGCATCGATGGAATTGCCGATGGCCTCGCGGTTGTTGCCGGACTGACAGACCCTGTCGGCAAGGTGCTTGCCGCGTGGACGCGACCGAACGGCCTGTCGATGGAGCGCGTGGCGACGCCGCTTGGCGTCATCGGCGTCATCTTCGAAAGCCGGCCAAACGTTACAGCCGATGCCGGTGCGCTCTGCCTCAAGGCCGGGAACGCCGCCATCCTGCGCGGTGGTTCCGACAGCTTTCATTCTTCCACCGCGATCCACGCCTGCCTTGTCGAGGGCCTGAAGGCGGCAGGTCTGCCCGAGGATTCGATCCAGTTCGTGCCCATCACGGACCGTGCCGCCGTTGGCGAGATGCTGAAGGGTCTTGACGGCAATCTCGATGTCATCGTGCCGCGCGGCGGCAAGTCGCTCGTCGCCCGCGTGGAGGCGGAAGCCCGTGTGCCCGTCTTCGCCCACCTTGACGGCATCGTGCACGTCTACATCCACGCCGCCGCCGATCTCGAGATGGCGAAGAGGCTCGTGCTGAACGCCAAGATGCGGCGCACCGGCGTTTGCGGTGCGGCCGAGTGTTTGTTGTTCGACAAGGCTGTTGCCTGGACGCATATCCGGCCAGTCTGCGAGATGCTGATCGCTGCTGGCTGCGAAGTCAGGGGCGATGCGGGCGTGACCAGCCTTTTCGCCGCCGCGAAGGCGGCTGCGCCTGATGATTTCGGCCACGAGTTCCTGGACGCCATCGTCGCGGCGAAGGTCGTCGACGGTCTTGACGAGGCGGTGGCGCATATCGCGCGGTTCGGTTCCAGCCACACCGACATGATCATCACGGATGACGCTGCAACGGCAGAGGCTTTCCTCAACCGTGTGGACAGCGCCATCGTGGTGCATAACGCCTCCACGCAATTCGCCGATGGAGGGGAGTTCGGCTTCGGTGCCGAGATCGGCATCGCCACAGGGCGGATGCACGCGCGGGGTCCGGTGGGCGTCGATCAGCTCTGCACCTTCAAGTACAAGGTGCGGGGCGCGGGACAGACGCGGCCTTGAGCAGCAGGTTGCGGGCCGTAGTGTAAATCGCTACACGTTGTGTATCTGATCTCAAGTTTTCCATCACTGAAAGGGAGCCGCCCGTGCCTGCCGCCGTAGCAAGAACCGCGACGCGTCCCGTCAATCTTCGCATGCGGGAAGATGTCCGCGACCTGATCGATCAGGCCGCGCGCGCCCATAGCAAGTCCCGCTCGGAATTCATGATCGACGCGGCGCGGCGCGCTGCAGAAGACGCGCTTCTCGACCAGACCCTCGTGCGTGTCGATCCGGAGACCTACGCTGCAATTCTCGATGTTCTCGACCGGCCGCCTCAGGGCGAAGACTTCGAGAGGCTGATGGCCGCGCGCGCGCCCTGGCGGGAGTAGTGCTGCTCGCCCCCGCCCCCTTGGCGGATATACACCAGCTGGATGCCTTCGATTCGGGTGTTCCCGCGCTCGATGATTGGTTGAAGCGGCGCGCCCGCGCCAACCACATCTCCGGAGCTTCCCGAACCTACGTGTCGGCCGACGACGATGGAACAGTCGTCGCCTACTATGCCATCGCATCCGGCGCACTGGCTGCCGCAGATGCGCCCGGCAGGTTGAAACGCAACGTGCCCGACCCGATCCCGATGGCCATCCTCGGCCGGCTTGCAATCGACAAGCGGCGGCAAGGCGAGGGACTTGGAGCCGCTATGCTGCGCGACGCCGTTTTGCGGGTGCGGCAGGCGGCCGCGATCATGAGGATCAGGGGATTGCTGGTCCACGCAATTTCGGACGAAGCGCAAGCCTTCTATGAGCGCCATGGCTTTGTTGGCGCGCCGGCCCACCCCATGACCCTCGTCATGTCCATTGCCGAACCCCGTTAGCTGCTTGAATAGACCATTTCCCTCGCTCCCCCGCCACGCGCCGGGCCTGAAGATCGGCCTGTTCGGCGGATCGTTCAATCCGCCCCACGATGGGCACCGGCTGGTCACGCTGCTTGCTCTGCGTCGCCTGGGGCTGGATGCCGTCTGGTGGATCGTCACGCCGGGTAACCCGCTGAAGGATGTGCGCCAGCTTGCGCCATTGGCGGAGCGCATGGCAGCCGCGCGGCAGCTGATGCCGGAGCCGCAGGTGGCGATCACCGGCTTCGAGGCGGAGATCGGCACACGCTATACGCTCGATACGCTGTGCTATCTCAGGCGCCGCTGCCGGGGCGTGCGCTTCGTCTGGGTCATGGGGGCGGACAACCTCGCGCAGTTCCATCGCTGGCAGGGCTGGCGTGACATCGCGCGGCTGATGCCGATCTGCGTGGTGGATCGTCCACGTGCCACGCTCAAGGCCACCGCCAGCCGTGCCGGGCAGCGGCTGAAGGCAGCGCGCTTTCCCGAACATCTGGCCCTGGCCGTTCCCCGGGCCAGGCCGCCGGCGCTGGTCTTCATCCACGGCCGGCGTTCGCCACTGTCTTCGACGCTGCTCCGCAATAGTGGATAGGCCAGATCGCGCTGTCTTGCCGCCCTTTGCAAACCTACGTATCGCGGGCGAAACCATGAGGTGCTAGCTTCCATTCCTTGGAGCCCGCTCAGAAGGCGCAGAAACAATGTCAAAGACACCCCTTCTTGACCGGGTTCACACCCCCGCCGACATGCGGGACCTCTCGATGGATGAACTGAAACAGCTCGCCGACGAGCTGAGGCATGAGACAATCAGCGCCGTTTCCGTGACCGGCGGGCATCTGGGCGCTGGGCTTGGGGTCGTCGAGCTGACGGTGGCACTGCACCATGTTTTCGACACGCCCGATGACAAACTGGTCTGGGATGTCGGCCACCAGTGCTATCCCCACAAGATTCTCACCGGTCGCCGCAGCCGCATCCGCACATTGCGCCAGCCGGGCGGGTTGTCCGGCTTTACCAAGCGCGCCGAGAGCGAGTTCGATCCCTTCGGCGCGGCGCATGCCTCCACCTCCATCTCCGCCGCCTGCGGCTTTGCGGCGGCGCGCGACCTGAAGGGCGAGCAGCGCAGCGTGGTGGCCGTCATCGGCGATGGCTCACTGTCGGGCGGCATGGCCTATGAGGCGCTGAACAACGCAGGCGCGACCGACCGGCGCATGATCGTCATCCTCAACGACAACGAGATGTCGATTTCGCCGCCCGTTGGTGCCGTTTCGGCCTATCTCAGCCGCGTCTTCACCAGCCAGACGTTCATGTCACTGCGCGATGTCGGCAAGGCGCTGAGCAAGAAGTTCGGCAAGACTATCGATCAGGCCGTCACCCGCGCGGTCGAGCACACGCGCGGCTATATCACCCATGGCACCTGGTTCGAGGAGATGGGTTTCTACCATCTGGGGCCGGTTGACGGCCACAATCTCGATCACCTGATCCCCATCCTCAAGAACGTGAAGGCGCTGAAGGACGGGCCGGTGCTCATCCATGTCATCACGCGCAAGGGCAAGGGTTATGCGCCGGCAGAGGCTGCGCCTGACAGCTACCACG
>JBOFUS010000217.1:0-3854 GCA_051652685.1 Beijerinckiaceae bacterium | reverse complement strand
AAGCAGGTGACGGTGGTCGAGACCGCGCCGCGCGTCATGGGCCGTGCGGTTTCGCCTGCTGTCTCCGAAGCTTTCGCAGCTAAACACCGGGCGATGGGCACTGATCTCCGCTTCGGCGCAGCGCTGGCCGGTTTCATCGGCGAGAAGGGCGCAGTGAAGGGTCTTCGCCTCGCCGATGGAGAGATCATTCCGGCCGAGCTGGTCCTGGTGGGCATCGGCGTGCTGGCTGAAGACCGGATGGCCCAGGCCGCCGGCCTCGCCATCGACAACGGCATCGTCGTCGATGCGCAACTGCGGACGAGCGATCCTGCAATCTTTGCCATCGGTGACAACAACCGCCATCCCAACCCCTTCTTTGGTGGCGCACTGCGGCTTGAATGCGTGCAGAACGCTGTTGATCAGGCCCGCGCAGTGGCGCGCAGCATCCTCGGGCGGGGTGCGCCGTATCATGCGCTGCCGTGGTTCTGGAGCGATCAGGGCGACTGGAAGCTGCAGATAGCGGGCGTTGCACCGGCCTTCGACAAACTGGTGGTGCGCGGCGATCCGGCGTCCGGCGCTTTCTCCGTCTTCGGCTTTTCGGGCGGGTGGCTACGCGCGGTCGAGTCTGTCAACAAGCCGGCGGATCACATGGCGGCGCGCAAGCTTCTCGGTCTGGGGCGGTCCATCACGCCCGAACAGGCGTCGGACCGGGATTTCGATCTCCGCGCCGCCGCGCTTGGCGGTGGTGCGTCGGGCATGATACCCGCCCGCTCATGACAACGAAACGCCAGAGAGCGCCCCGCGAATCGGCACTTGCAACCCTGCGTGCCGAGCGGGAAGGGCTTGAACAGCTGGAAGCGGCCATGGCCGAGACCCCGGCAGCCAACAACCTCGCGGCCCGCTTCGAGCAGGCGGTGGCAGCGGTTGCCGCCTGTCGCGGCCGCGTCGTCGTCACCGGCATGGGCAAATCCGGCCATGTCGGCCGCAAGATCGCGGCGACCTTTGCATCCACAGGCACGCCGGCACATTTTGTCCACCCGGCAGAAGCCAGTCACGGCGACCTCGGCATGATCAGCACAGACGACGTGGTGCTGGCGCTGTCCTGGTCGGGCGAGGCGAAGGAGCTGGCCGATATCATCGTCTACACACGCCGCTTCAAGGTGACGTTGATCGCTGTCACCGCAAATTCCGAGGGCGCGCTTGGCCGCGAGGCCGATATTCCGCTGGTGCTGCCAAAAGCGCGCGAGGCATGCCCCAACGGTCAGGCCCCCACAACGTCCACTGTGATGCAAATGGCGATTGGGGATGCGCTCGCCATGGCGCTGCTGGAGCGGCACGGCTTTTCGGCGGAGGATTTCCGGATTTTCCACCCCGGCGGCAAGCTTGGCGCGCAGCTTCTGACGGTGGAGATGTTGATGCACCGGGGCGAGGCGCTGCCGCTATCGTCCGAGGATTCCGTGCTTGCCGATGCCATTCCGCTGATGTCGGAGAAGGGCTTCGGCATGCTGATTGCTGTCGATGCCGCCGGTGCGCTCGCGGGCATCGTCACGGATGGCGACCTGCGGCGGCACATGTCGGCTGCGCTGCCCGGCAGAAGGCTCTCCGAGATCATGTCGCGCACGCCGCGCACGGTGTCAGGCAATGCGCTCGCCACCGAGGCGCTGGAAACGCTCAACGCGCTGAAGATCACCAAGCTGGTTGTGGTGGACGAGAAGAGGCGGCCGATTGGTCTGCTCGATATTCAGGACGTTCTACGGCAGGGCGTGGCTTGAGGCTGGCACCTCGGCTGCAGCCCCGATTTCCAGCACCTGCGGCGCGTGGCCGACATGGGTCAGAAACCGCAGGAGATCGGAATACGACACGCCCGTGGTCATGGTGTTGACGAGCGGGTGGCCGTTGATGCGCCCGAAGGCTGAAAGCCGCGCATCGAGAATCATCGTCACATCGCCTGCCGCATCATTGGCGACCGCAAAAGCGGTGACAGAGCCTGGCGTCACGCCAAGATGCGCCATCAACTGATCGGCAGAGCCAAAAGAAACCCGCCCGCTCGCACTGATGATCTCGTGCAGGCGCTTCAGGTCGATCGCGGTGTTCTCGACCGCCGTGACAAGGAAAAGCCGGCCCTTCTTGTCCTTGAGGAACAGGTTTTTGGTATGCGCGCCGGGAATTTCACCGCGCAGCTCCTTTGATTGCTCGACGGTGAACAACGGTGGATGCTGGATCGTCTCATGGGCGATGCCCAGACTGTCGAGCAACTTCAGCAGGCTTTCAGGCGTATGGGGCATGGGGGTTTTTCGGCGGAGGGGTAGGATCAACCGCCCTTGCGACGGCGCATCAGCGCCGTCAACTCGGGATCGTCACCCTCCGGAAGGACAATCTCGACCGTGGCATAGAGATCGCCGGGATTGCCCGACGAGGGCAAGCCCTTGCCCCTCAGGCGAAACGTCCTGCCGCCAGACGTCATGGGCTGGAGCGTAATTTCAACGCCGCCATCCAGCGTCGGCACGCGGACGGGGCCGCCCAGGACAGCATCAGCAAGCGCAACAGCAAAACGCGTGTGAAGATCCTTGCCCTCCGCCCTGAAGCGCGCGTGGGGCGCGATTCGAATGGTCAGCATCGTGTCGCCAGGTTCGCCGCCTGTCGGTGATGAATAGCCCTGGCCCCGTAAACGCACGGTCTGGCCGTCCGCGATGTTGCGCGGAATAGCGACCTCGAGATCACGGCCGGTCGGCAGCTTGACGCGGCGCGGCGTGCCTTCAGCGATGTCCTCCAGCGTCAGCGTCAGGGTGGCCGTCGCATCCGCTCCTTTTGGCGGAGCCGCGCGGCGCTGCTGGCCCGGGTTGCGCGCTTTTTGCGCGGTCTCGTTGAACATCCGGCCAAAGATGTCGTTTGGATCAAAGCCACCGGTGCTGCCGGAGGGTCCGCCGCCCATGCCGCCCACATCGCGGAATTGCCGGAAGATGTCCTCGGGGCTGGGGTTGCCGGCACCGCGCCCTCCGCCCACGCCGCCGCCAAAGCCCTCGTAACGCGGCTTGCCGTCGGGGCCGATCTCGCCCCGGTCGAACTGCGCGCGCTTCGCCCCGTCGCCCAGGATCTCGTAGGCCGAGTTCGCTTCCGAGAAGCGTTCGGACGCGCGGGGATCGCCCGTGTTCTGGTCGGGGTGGTGCTGCTTGGCAGCGCGGCGGAACGCCTTCTTGATCTCGGCTTCGCTCGCGCCCTTTGGCACGCCGAGCACATCATAGGGATTGCGCATGGGACTCCGGCGGAGGCGGGCGAAACATATCAAACACATGTGGGAAACCCGGCTCCGGGATGCAAGCTGAAAAGACCTTAGCCAGGTCGCTTCCAGGGCTTGTGTTCGCGGATGCGCCAGTCGCCAGGCGAATGACGGCAGGCGGTGCCCTGATGCCAATGCGCACCGTCGCGTGCCGCGATCTCGGTGATGAAGAGACGGCAGATGTCGTCACCGATGAGGAAGGCGTCCCCTGCAGGGCCGAAGGAACCCTTGGCTCCACTGTCAGGGTTGTCCCACTTCACCACACCACCATTGCCCTGGGGGTCGAGCGCGGTCGCCATGGCAGCGCTTGCCCTGCGCCAGTCTTCAGCGTCGAGCTGGGCAGAAAGAGGCGATGTCTGTTCGGTGGCAACCTTGGGTCGGGGCGCAATGGACGCTGTCGTTAATTCGTCGTCGCCGTGAAGCGTGGCCTTGCGGGCTGGCTCGAAAACGTTGAGGACGCTGCAGCCGCCGAGCGCCATGCCAAAGATCATGGACGCCGCAAGCTGCGCCCACATGCTTCTTGCGCTTGTTCTGCCGTCGGCTAAAACGCCACGCGCCACGGATAGCTCCACCCAACCCAACACACACCAACACAGTA
>JBOFUS010000216.1:0-2248 GCA_051652685.1 Beijerinckiaceae bacterium | reverse complement strand
ATGCCGAGTTCCATGCCGGCTGGATCGCGCTGCGCCGGCTGCAATATGCGCAGACTGCGCTGATCCACTTCAGTGCCTCATCGAAAGCAGCTGTCGCGGCCAACTGGCGGTCGCGCGCGGCTTACTGGCGTGGCCGCGCCATTGAGGCAGGTGCGCTGGGCGACACTCTGGACGCCTTTGCCGAAGCTTCCGCCTTGCCGCTGACGTTCTACGGCCAGCTCGCCATTGCCCGACGGGGGGACATGTCGCTCGCTGTTCCGGTTGTCGAAGCCAATGCCACACAGCGAGAGGCACTCGACAGCTCGATGACCGGCCGCGTGATCGATTTGCTCATCTCGGCCAATCTCGTGTCGTTCGCCCAGCCGCTGGTGATTGATCTGGCAAGGACGGAAAACGACGCCGGCATCATCGCCGCAGCAGCCGAAGCATTCATCTCACGTGACGACGCGGTGACGGTGTCGGCGATGGGCCGCGTGGCAGTCGAGCGCGGTTTGCCGCTGGCGCAGCTGTCACACCCTACCTTCGGCATTCCTGCCTTCAAGCCTCTGCCCGGCTCTGGCGCGCGCGATATCGTCTACGCCATTGCGCATCAGGAAAGTGCCTTTCGCGCCGACGCCGTCTCGACTGCCGATGCGCGTGGCCTGATGCAGATGCTGCCTTCAACGGCGTCGCGCACTGCTGCGCGCTTCAAGGTGCCGTTCAGCCCCGCGCTGCTTACGGCCGAGCCGGCGAGATCCGCCATGCTCGGCGCGGCCCACGTCGGTGAATTGCTGGAAGAGACGCGCGGAGCCTTGCCCTTGGTGTTCGCGGCTTACAACGCCGGTGGTGGCCGTGTGCGCGAATGGATTGCAGCCAACGGCGATCCGCGCCGCGCCGAAGTTGATGCCGTCGACTGGATCGAGATGATCCCCATCGCCGAGACGCGCCACTACGTCCAGAAGGTCATGGCAAACCTGCAGGTCTACCGCGCCCGCTTTGCTGGCGATCATGCGGCTCTGAACCTGTCAGAAGACCTGACGAGCGGACGCCGCTGAAATTGAGAAAATTGTTGCATCTTTGCAACAGGCACGGAAAGCGCGACAGGTTCATGCTTTCGCGCAAGGTAAACAGGTAACCTTAACTGCTCCTTAGGCATTTCCTGCGACCTTCGCTGTATTGGCAACTCGCCGGGTGCCAGATGCGTTTGAGTTCCCGGCACAGACAAGGGAATCTTACCATGGACCAGCTTAAGTCCATTGCTCTCGCCGGGGCCATGATGATCCTCGCACCGGTCGCGGCTTCGGCTGCCGACATGGGGCGCCCCCCGATGCATCTTCCTCCGCCACCGATCGCTGCACCCATCGCAGAAGCTTCGGGGTGGTATCTTCGCGGCGACGTCGGTATCGGCGTGCTGGACGCAAAGCCGGAGATCGTTGACGCGCGCTTCGCCCCCCCGGTCGTCGGTACCCATGACCCGAGCTTCAGCACGCAGGGATTCATTGGCATCGGCGCGGGCTACCAGTTCAACAACTGGCTGCGGGCCGACGTCACGGCAGAGCTCCGCGGCTCGACCGAAGCCAAGTTTACCGACAAGTACTGCTTCGGCAGCATCGGAGGCGCCGGTATCGCGAGGCCGGGCAGCTCATGCGGAAATACAACCGGCTTTACCGGATCTGATGGTCGCAACCTCTACACTGGCCGGATCAACACCAATCTCTTCATGGCGAACGGCTATGTTGACCTTGGCACGTGGAACGGACTGACGCCGTACCTTGGCGTGGGTGTCGGCGTCGCCAACCACAGGGTTGAAGGTTTGACCGATCAGGGCACCGCGAACAACTATGCCGGGGGCGCACTGACCTTCACCAGCGTGGCAACTCCGGTCAACTACGCCGAAAAATCCCAGACCAATCTCGCCTGGGCACTTATGGCGGGCGTTGCCTACGATGTGAGCCAGAGCCTTAAGCTGGAACTCGGCTATCGCTATCTCAACATGGGCGACATCAAGGGCATCCAGACCGTTTGCCCGAACGGCACCTGCGCAAGCGTGGACATCAAGAACATCGACAGCCACGATTTCCGTCTTGGCATGCGCTGGATGCTTGGCGGTCCGGCCTATGCGGCAGCACCGGTTGCGATGCCTTACCCGTCTGAGCCACCGCGTGTGATCAAGCGCTTCTGATACATCGCACATCTGACTCAATACAGAGCCCGGACGCCAGCGTCCGGGCTCTTCGCTTTTTGGCAGAATTGAGTACTCCAACTAACT
>JBOFUS010000215.1:0-2397 GCA_051652685.1 Beijerinckiaceae bacterium | reverse complement strand
AAAATCTTCAATACATGGCAATTTTCATTACATGGCAATCTTCAAGGTCCGCGCCCAATAGCCCTTCACTTGCTTCACCAGCGGCTCGGGAAGCGGCACGTAGCCAAGTGCCGAGGCTTCCGCGCCGCCCAGCTCAAAGGCGCTGGCGAAGAACTGCAGAGTGTTGCGCAAACGCCTTGTGGAGGCGATGCGCGGCATCAGGGCAAATGTCGTTGCAGCAATGGGGTAGGCCTGCGGACCGATAGCCGCCTCCGTAAGGTGCAGGTAGAAATCCTGCGCTTTCGCCCAATCGGCACTGGCGGCAGCAGCTTCGAAAGATGCAGCATCCGGTCTGATGAAATGACCAGCCCGGTTACGCACCAACCCGTAACTTAAGGCGGCGCGCGCCACCTGACCATATTCGATATATCCGATGGCACCCGCCGTATCGCGCAATGCCCGGGTCATACCGCTTGATCCTTCAACAGGCTTGCCGACAGGCCACTTCAGCGAAGTATCCGCGCCCATCCTCTGCTTCCACTCAGCACTCGTGGACGAAAGAAACTGCGCGAACGTGAAGGTCGTGCCAGAGCCGTCCTGCCGCGTGAGTACCGTGATCTTGAGGTCGGGCATTGTCAGATCGGGGTTGAGCGCCTTGATGGCCGCGTCGGACCAGTTCGTGATCTTGCCGAGATAAATATCGGCAAGCACCTCGCCGGTGAAGCGCATCGTACCCGGACCGATGCCCTGCACATTGACTGCAGGCACGATGCCACCCATCACCACAGGAAATTGGATCAACCCGAGCTTGGTGAGTTCGGCGGCTGGCAATGGCGCATCGGTCAGGCCAAAATCCACCGCGCCCTGTGAAACGCGCACAATGCCGCCCTGCGACCCGATCGCTTCATATTCGACGCCCGAATCAAGGGGGGAAAGGTCGGCGCCATCAGATTTCCAGCTGCGTTGCAAGCGCGCCCAACGGCTTGCGACAGGGGCGGCAAAGGTTGAGCCAGCCCCACGCGTCATCAAGTCCTGCTCTGATTGAGCTTCCGCTTGGGGCGGACTAAAAACCGCAAGTCCGAGAAGGAACGCCGCTGAAACGAAAGATAGATGGCGCATCGCCCGCCTCCTCAGATAATCCTTCATATTGCTAGAAGGCACCCGTGACGGATCGATGACGGACGCCGCCATTGCGGGGTCAGGCTGGCTTCTGGCTCATGCGGCTGGCGGGCGCGCGCGATACGGAGCGGCTGAGCATCCAGCGGCGAACCGGCATCTCGAACCAGCGGTAGCAGGCAAGCGACACGGCAAGCGACAGCACGAAGGACAGGATCGCGGCCCCCCACATGGATATAAGACCAAACCCGAACAGCTTGCCTATCACAGCGAAAACGCCAACCTTCAGCGGCATGTGCCACATGTAGAGGGAGTAGGATGCGTCGCCCAGATGCACAAAGCCTGGATGCTGGAGTCGGCTTTTCGCGCCGTTCTGTTCGGCCGCTGCCGCCAGAAGCACAACCAGCGCAAAACAGGCGAGCGCCCATTCGTCACGTGCATTGAGGTGCATGGGAATGAACGAGAGCAGAAACGCGCCATGCGCCCACCAGATCGAGGGTGCGAAGTTCCGCCAGCGCGTTGCCAGCAACCGCGCGATAAGAACACCGGCAAAGAAGGTTGGAATGGCGCGCAACGCGCCGCCATCATACCAGGTCAGCGTCCAGTCCCGCAGGCCGAGCGCATCCCGCACCAACACCGTGGCAACCACGTAAAGCGCGATGAGCCCTGCGTTGAGGAGCAACGGCAACCGCGCCGCCAGCAGCGCAAACAGGGGAAACAGCGCATAGACGAACATTTCCGCGCTGATCGACCACGACGGAATATTGAACGAACCATAGCCCGTAACGCCGAAGCTGTGGGTCAGCGTCAGGTTCGCAAGGATCGCGGTGGAAGAGAATACCTCCGGGTTGGTGCCCGGCTGCAGGCGGCCTGCGCCGATGATGATGCCGCCGAGAATGCCCACCAGCAGCGTCAGCGCATGCAGCGGATACAACCGCGCGAAGCGCCGCCACATGAAGCTGCGGTAGGTGGCCCCATCCGCGATCTTGTCGGTATAGGCCCGGGCGATGACGAAGCCCGAGAGGATGAAGAAGAAATCCACCATCAGGCGGATGTTCTCGAAGGCGAGTGATATCTGCGCAAGGCCGAGAGTATCGGCCTTGTTGAAATGGTAGACGCAGATCAGGCTCGCCGCGATGAAGCGGTAGCTGTCGAGAATGCGGTATCGGCCATCAAAAGTGGATGCGGGCGAGTGAGCCATCTGGCACTCCGTTCGAGTGTCACCATGACCCGAAACGGGACGCGCTGCATTGCCAGCGTTAAGTCTTGGTTAAGTCCTGTTGGACGCCGGCGCAGGGGCGA
>JBOFUS010000214.1:0-2548 GCA_051652685.1 Beijerinckiaceae bacterium | reverse complement strand
CAGCAACGGACGAACTCAAGCGGCTTGGCCACGATGTTTCGCCCGAGATCATGCGCCATGTCGCACCGCTCGGCTGGCAGCACATTGCCCTCACCGGAGACTACAATTGGAACCTCGCAGCCCAGATCAACACCGATGCGCTCAGGCCGTTGCGAAACGACGCATCAGCCATGGCAGCGTAAGTTCGCTATCCGTTCGCGCGAACGGGGCATAAAATACACTTTCGTGTCCTGACCCCCTCTCGTCCTGGATTGGGCGCAATGCTGCATTCTACGAGGTGCCGCCTCTCGTCCTGCTCCAGCATGCCGCACCGGACATACCGTCCATGCAAGCCGCCGATCATCACCTGACCTCCGACCAAGCCTGTTGTCTGGCAGCTGCATTCCGGACAACGCCAGACACTGTGATGGGAATGACGTTCGTGATGATCCCCCAGACGACGCGCTTTCTGATTGCTGCGCGGCCACTGCATGTTTGCCGAACCTGTAGCGACCGTGATGGTGCCGCCCAAGTCATCAGGCGCTGCCAGCTGCAAGGATGGCGGATCACATGCCACATGTGCGGTGGTCGAATGGAGGACATTCAACAACCGCAGGCCACCTCACCGTTGAACGGATGCGCCTCTACCGCCGCCGTGGTCGGCCAGACGTTCATCGAGGATGAAGCGCTGTCTCGAAAACGGTTCTGGGTATCACCCTCCATGATCGCAAGGCTACTACTGGCGCGACGCATCGTGCGCTGGAGACCGGAGCAAGGCGACTATCGCCGCGCACGTATCCTTGGCCTTCTCATCCCCGAGTTCGACAAGATCGCCATGGCCGAAGCAAACAGCATCGCCACAACCGGACGTCCCATCCTGCCACTCTACATGCGCCCTTGCCTTCTCGCCGGTGTCGCCATCGTCATGCGGGCCGGACCGGAGATGCTCGACTTGATCCAGCAAAAATCCATGGGCACCGGCAGACGCCGCTTCGAAGCCCTGACAGTCGAGACCATCGGACATTGGCTCAACGTGCGAACGGAATCGCAGAGGCAGTTAGAGCGTTTCCCGTTCATATAGGACCATACCCTGCGGCGGCGATGTAGTTCTGGCATTCTTGTTTTGTGAACGTCGCGACGAGCTCGGTGATCTTGGTCCAAAGTTTTTCGATGTTCCTTTCGGCGGCTTTTCTGAGCATGGCTTTCAGTTTGGAGAAGGCCATCTCGATGGGATTGAGGTCCGGGCTGTAGGGTGGAAGGTAGAGCAGTTTTGCGCCCGCCGCCTCGATCATCTCTCTGATCTTGCTGCTTTTATGAGCGGGCAAGTTGTCCATGATGACCGTGTCGCCCTTCTGCAATGTCGGAACGAGCACTTCGGCTATGTAGGTCCTGAACCGTTCACCGTTGACGGTCCCATCGATCACGCGCGGAGCCGTGAAGCCCGTCGAGCGGATGGCGCCGACAAGCGTCGTGGTCTTCCAGTGGCCATGCGGCACGCCAACCTTGAGCCGTTCTCCGCGCGGGGCACGGCCATGACGGCGGGCCATGGCGGTTGAGGCCCAGGTCTCATCCAGGAAGACCAGCTTGTCGGGATCGAGCGTGGGTTGAGCCGCGCGCCAGTCTTCGCGCTGCTTCACGACGTCGGGGCGGTTCTGCTCGAGGGCATGGGCTGTCTTTTTTTGCGCGTGATGCCATGACGGGCGAAAAACCGGTCAAGGGTCGAGGTGCCAAGCGCGATCTTCTGCTGTGCCAGGATCTCCCGGATTTCCTCAAGGGTGCGGTCCTTGTCGGGGCCGAGCGCCTCCAGAATGGCTTGCCTATGCTGATCCGTGCCCGCGGAGCGGCGATCACCCCCGCGCGGCTTGGGGGCAAGAGTGCTGCTTGCTCGCTGCTGTGCTTTCCAGCGGCTGACGCTGGCCGCGCTCACGCTCAAACGCTGACCAGCTTCGCGATGCGTCGCGCCAGCAGCGACGGCATCGAGAACCCGCTGGCGAAGATCGACGGACAAGGATCGGGGCATCAAGACACACTCCAGATGAAGTGAACCTTGAATCAGACCAAAACTGATTTGGGAACCCAACGATTCAATCGGGTCGGGCGACGCTCTAAGTGCTCAAAATTGGCGGATTAGACCCATTCTTACATTTAACTGCCAAGTGACACGCGCTGATCTGCCCGAAGCCAAGCGCTTGGCGCTGTTCTCCGGCCATTCCCTGCGCTCTGGGTTCGCGTCGTCAGCCATCGTCGATGAGGCCTACATTCAGCACCAGCTTGGCCATGCCTCCGCCGAGATGACCCGCGGCTACCGGCAAACCCGTGAGCGGTTCAGCGTCAACCTCACCAAGGCGGCGGGACTGTAAGGAGGTTACATCCAGCACCGACCTCACGCCTGTCATGCCGAATGGCCCTGCAGGGGTTGTTGATTGCCGCGTTTCGCTTTCGTCCTCTGCCCGATCAGCGCCATCAGCATGGGACCTGGGGTGAACTCACCTACCCTCGCCGTGTCGGTCAGGGCGCGCAGATAGCCGCCCGCCGAGACGATCACCGGCGAGCCGTTAACCACAATCAC
>JBOFUS010000213.1:0-8014 GCA_051652685.1 Beijerinckiaceae bacterium | reverse complement strand
GTCTCGCGATACCGTCACACGTCGAGATTTGCCACGCTGAGCGCATTCTCCTGGATGAAGGCCCTGCGGGGCTCCACCACATCGCCCATGAGCTTCACGAAGATATCGTCCGCCTCGTCGGTCTCCTTGATGCGGACCTGGAGCAGAGAGCGGACGTTGCGGTCGAGCGTGGTTTCCCAGAGCTGGTCGGGGTTCATCTCGCCAAGCCCCTTGTAGCGTTGCAGGCGCACATTGTCAGCGCCAGCATTCTTGGCGGCATTGAACAGTGAAACCGGGCCGTTGACCGGGGTTTCCTTGCCCTTTCGTACGAAGATCGCCGGTTGGGCGTAGACATCGGAAAGCGCGGCCGCCCGCTCCGAGAGCTTGCGGGCGTCGGCCGTGTTGAGCAACGCGGCATCAAGTGCTGCCACCTGCGTTACGCCGCGCACGGTGCGGGACATGAGATAGCCGCCGTCGACGGCCTCGCCACGCCAGCCCTTCTCGAATTCCTCGGCGAGCGCGTCGAGCCTTGCAGCCACCGCCGCCGCAGCAGAGGATCCCTCAGAGCTGGCAGCCAGCTCCGGCCGCAGCGCGCCGGCGACCGCTGCCTGCTCGACGATCAACCGGTCATAGCGCGAGTGCAGGCCGTTGAGCAGCGCGCGAAGCCCGCGCGATTCATCGACGACAGCGCGGAGATCCGGTCCCGCCCGGTCGCCGGATGCGGTCTTCAACACCGCGCCATCCAGGCCGCCGTCGATCAGGTAGTCCTCGTAGGCGCGCTCATCCTTCAGGTAGACCTCGGTCTTGCCCTTGGCCGCCTTGTAGAGCGGCGGCTGGGCAATGTAGATATGCCCGCGTTCGATCAGCTGTGGCATCTGGCGGAAGAAGAACGTCAGCAGCAGCGTGCGGATGTGCGATCCGTCCACGTCGGCGTCGGTCATGATGATGACCTTGTGGTAGCGCAGCTTGTCGGGATTGAATTCCTCCCGGCCAATGCCGCAGCCAAGCGCCGTGATCAGCGTGCCAATTTCCTGGCTGGACAGCATTTTGTCGAAGCGCGCGCGCTCGACATTGAGGATCTTGCCGCGCAGCGGCAGCACGGCCTGATACTCGCGGTTCCGGCCCTGCTTCGCGGAGCCACCGGCCGAGTCACCCTCGACGAGGAAGAGTTCGCTCTTGGCTGGGTCGCGTTCCTGGCAATCGGCGAGCTTGCCGGGCAGGGAGGCAATGTCGAGCGCACCCTTGCGGCGCGTCAACTCGCGGGCCTTTCGGGCAGCCTCGCGTGCGGCGGCCGCTTCGACCACCTTGCCGACGATCTGCTTTGCTTCCGCCGGATGTTCTTCGAACCACATGGCAAGACGCTCGTTCAGCAGGCTCTCGACCACCGGGCGCACTTCGGACGAGACGAGCTTGTCCTTGGTCTGGCTGGAAAACTTCGGGTCTGGCACCTTGACCGACACGATGGCGGTGAGGCCTTCACGGCAATCGTCGCCGGTGAGTTCCACCTTCTCCTTTTTCGCAATGCCGGAGCTTTCCGCATAGCCGTTGACCTGCCGCGTCAGCGCACCGCGAAAGCCGGCCAGATGCGTGCCGCCATCCCGCTGCGGGATGTTGTTGGTGAAGCACAGGACATTCTCGTGGTAGCTGTCGTTCCACCACAGCGCGACCTCGATGCCAATGCCGCTCTCGCCGCTGTCTTCCTGCGAACGCATGACCATGACAGGCACTTTCAGCAGCGGTGTCTTCGTCCGGTCAAGGTAGCGCACAAAGGCTTCCAGCCCGCCTTCGTAGAACAGTTCTTCCACCCGGTTTTCGCCATGACGGCGGTCCGTCAACACAATGCGTACGCCCGAGTTCAGGAAGGCAAGCTCGCGCAGGCGGTGCTCGACCGTCTTGTAGTCGAACTCGACATTGGTGAAGGTCTCGGTCGATGGCAGGAAGGTCACCTCGGTGCCGCGCTGGCCATTGCCGGGGCCAACGACCTTGAGTGGCGCGACCGCTTCGCCGTGGCGGAACTCCATCGAATGCTCCAGATTGTTGCGCCAGATGCGCAGGCGCAGCATGGACGACAGCGCATTGACCACCGACACGCCCACGCCGTGCAGGCCGCCGGAGACCTTGTAGGAGTTCTGATCGAACTTACCGCCAGCGTGCAGCTGGGTCATGATGACCTCCGCTGCCGAGACGCCCTCTTCGTGCATGTCGACAGGGATGCCGCGCCCGTTGTCGGTGACGGTGACGGAAGCGTCCTCGTTGAGCGTGACCGTCACGAGGGTGGCGTGGCCTGCAAGCGCCTCGTCGATGGCGTTGTCAACCACCTCATAGACCATGTGGTGCAGGCCGGACCCGTCGTCGGTATCGCCGATATACATGCCAGGCCGTTTGCGCACGGCATCGAGGCCCTTGAGGACCTTGATGGAGTCCGCGCCGTACTCGGGCGCGCTGTCGGGGAGGTTGTCGATGGTTTCGGCCATGTCGGAGGGGATACTTTCCGCGTGATTCGGTTATGCTGAATGTAGGGCGCAGACGCGGCAAAATCACCCATGCGGTGACCATTTGCGGTGGAAGCCGGCGAAATGAGGCGGGGACGCTCAGTGACCCCGCATCAGGAACCTTTCGGGCCTCGAAGCAAGCGCGGCAAGCCCTATCTCGGTGGCGTTGGTGGCCATGATCAGGCGGATCGGGATATCGGCCAGCATGGCGGTGTAGCTGGCGCGACGCTCGAAGGCCGTGCGAAAACGCGTGTGGTCGATCAGGCCGGCCAAGCGTGGCATGATGCCACCACCGAGGTAGACCCCGCCAGTGGCATTGAAGGCGAGTGCCATGTCTCCGGCGTAGCGGGCAAGCTGGTCCATGAAACAGAGAACCGTATCCACCGCTTCTGAGTCACCGGCGAGCGCAGCCTTGCTCAATGCATCGGATGAGGAAAACAATGCCGCCGCACCGCGCCGACGCTGACGGGCGACATGAAGCCGCAACAGACCGGGGCCGGAAATGAGGCATTCAGCCGTGATACGCCCTTCGACGCGTTCGAGGTGCGGCCAGAGCGCGTCATCCTCCGCCGTTTCGGGGCCGAAGCTGACATGCCCTGCTTCGCTCGCCACCGGAAGCCAGCGCCCGTCCGCCGGCAGGAGGGCGGCCGCGCCAAGACCTGTGCCCGGGCCAACAACAATGCGAGGCGCATCGTTCAGCGGGGTGCAAGCCGCACCAATCTCCTGCCATTCGGTCGGGCCGAGCGCGGCGAGCGAAAGCGACAAGGCTTCGAAGTCGTTCAGCAGCATGACAGATGAAAGACCAAGTTCAGCCGAGATCGCCGCCGGTTCAAGCCGCCATTCCGCATTGGTGAGCGCGATAGTGCCATCCTGCATAGGCCCTGCGGCGGCAATACAGGCGGAGCGTGGCGACTTTGGCTGGTCGGCGAGGACCGACCGCACCGCGCAGGCGAAATCCCGATGCGCGCCGGTGCGCGTCTGGCCGAGACGCACAGGGGCGGAGCCCGCCTCCGCAAGCAGCGAGAAGCGAGCGTTGGTGCCGCCAATATCGGCAAGCAGGGCAGGGAAAGCTGTCATGTGCGGCGCATTGACGTCCGGGAAGCGATCAGGCCTGTCCCGCTCGCCGTCTTTTCACGTCCGCTGTCCGCAGCCGGCTGTCAATCGCAGACCGCCCTCAATCGCAAACGCGCACATGGCGGAAGGTATAGCTGTAATCGTCCAGCCAGACCTTCCGGCGCTTGATGTAACAGGTCGGCACATACTCGTAGACGGGCTCCGGCTCGACATAGACGGGTGCGGGCGGCGCGGCGTAGACGGGACCGCCGTATGCGGGACGTCCGGATGAGATGATCGCGCCAGCGGCAAGACCGCCCAGCAGACCGCCGACGACACCACCGGCGATGGCTGCGCCTGCATTCCCACGACGGTGATAGTATTGCGCTTCAGCCGCGCCGAAGGGCAGGGCGGCCAGAAGTGTCGCGCCGGCAAGGGCCAGCGCCATGCGACGGAAAGCGAGAGCAGGCATCATCAAGGTCTCCAAAAGATCAACCCTTGGGCCAATGATCCGCCAGTCGCGTTAAGCTTTCGGAAAGGAAGATGGTTAATGCCACCGCGCCCTGCGCCAACCACGAATCGCAATGGTGGCGAGGATGAAGGAGATCAGTGCATTCCAGCCGGCCAGCGAGAACCCTATGATTTTAAAGGTCGCTTCCGTGCAGCTGACGATCCGCGTGCGATCGATGGCTGCCATCAGGTCGTTGACGGACGTGGGCGTCTCGCCCATGCGGCCGCCGCAGTCAGCCGGCCCTGTCCACCAGCCCCATTCGACACCGGCGTGATAGGCACCCAGCGCCGCGCTGACCATGAAGATCGCCCCGAGCGCCGCAAACGCAGGCCGGGCCGCGCGTGGAAGCTGCATCGGACCAGCGATGAACCAGGCGAGCGCCGCCAGCGGCAGCGCAGCGTAGTAGGGCCAGCGTTGCTGCAGGCAGAGCTTGCAGGGCAGGTAGCCGAGACCCAGCTCGACAAACCACGCCCCGCCAATCGTGAGCACCGCGACCGTAAACAGCGCAAGCGCGCGCCGGTCAGGGCTCGCCGCCGCGTAATCATAGAGCATCTTGAGGGAGGGAAGTCTCACAGCAGTGCCTTGATCGCGAGAAAGCCGCCGATGATTGCCGCCAGCAGCAGCCCGATGACCAGCGTGCCGTGCCTGTCCATGATGGCCTTGATGGGCCCACCGAAGCGGTTCATGAGGCCAGCCACGGCATAGAACCTCACGCCGCGCGTCAGGATCGACAGCAGCACGAACCAGACGAGATCATAGCCCGCCACACCGCTGGCGATGGTGACGAACTTGAAGGGGATCGGCGTCAGCCCCTTGATCAGGATCAGGGCTGCGCCCCACTCCCGGTAGAGCGCCAGCAGACTGTCGATCTTGTCCGCGCCACCGTAGAGCGCGATCAGCGATTGGCCGATGGTCTGGAAGAAGAAGGCTCCAATGGCATACCCAAGCAGGCCGCCCAGCACCGAGGCAACCGTGCAGATCAGCGCGTAATCATAGGCCTTGTCAGGTCTCGCCAGCGCCATGGGTGCCAGCACCACGTCCGGCGGAATGGGAAAGAAGGAGCTTTCGGCGAAGGAAACAGCGCCGAGCGCATAGGGTGCGCGCGGCGTGCCAGCCAGCGAAAGGGTCCAGTCGTAAAGGCGCTTGAACATCGACTGTGGCGATAGACTGCTTCGCCTGCATTTTCCATAACGCGGTTGCGTTTTGGCAGGCGGTGCGGGAAGAGCGAGCGTACCAATGTCAGAAACCTTCACGATCACACCCGAAATCGCCGGCGAGCGGCTGGACAAGACGCTGGCAAAGCTTGCGCCTGACCTTTCACGCACCCGCATTCAAGCCATCGCCGAGGAAGGCAGCGTCTCCGTCAACGGCCGGCGTGAAGCGACGATGGCGCGCAAATTGCTGACGGGCGACATCATTGCGCTGGTCCGGCCCGAAGCGGTCGATCCGGTGCCGAAAGGCGAGGATATCGCCTTGAACGTTGTTCATGAGGATGATGACCTCATCGTCATCGACAAGCCGGCGGGCCTCGTGGTGCATCCGGCCGGCGGGCACCAGACGGGAACGCTTGTCAATGCACTGATTGCCCATTGCGGGGAAAGTCTGTCGGGCATCGGCGGCGTCAAGCGGCCGGGCATCGTGCACCGGCTGGACAAGGATACCTCAGGCCTGCTGGTCGTCGCCAAGAACGACGCAACCCACCATGGTCTTTCCGCGCAGTTCGCCGACCACGGCCGGACCGGGCCGCTGGAGCGCGAGTACCTCGCCATCGTCTGGGGCGTGCCGCCGCGTCGGGCCGGCATGATCCAGACACGCATCGACCGCAGCCCTGTGAACCGCGAGAAGATGGCGGTGGCCAGCGGTGACAAGGGCCGCGATGCCATTACGCATTTCGAGGTGATGGAGACCTTTCAGGGCTTCGATGGCAAGCCGATCGCCAGCGCTATCCTGTGCCGTCTGGAGACCGGCCGCACCCACCAGATACGCGTTCACCTGACCCATATCGGCCATCCGCTCCTGGGTGATGGTCTTTATGGTGGCGGCTTCAAGACCAAGGCAAAGCTGATGGCGGAGCCCGCCCGAGCAGCGCTTGCGGCACTCGACCGGCAAGCGCTGCACGCGCGGGTGCTGGGCTTCGAGCATCCGAAGACGGGCGAGACGCTGCGTTTTGAAAGCGCGGAACCGGCCGATATGGCCGCGCTGCTTGCGGCGCTTGCATGATCATTGCTGGCTGGACCAGACTGGTCTAGTATACAGCGATGAAAACCGAGCGCGCCTCCGCCGCCTGGACTGTCCAGGAAGCCAAAGCCCATCTCTCTGAGTTGTTGCGGCGGGCACGCACCGGTGAACCGCAGTTGATCGGGGCGAAAGAGCCTTGCGTGCTGATCGCCGCAAGCGCAGTCGAAAGCCTCACACCGAGGCTTCATCTGGGCCGAATGCTCATCGAGACGGCACCACACGGTGACGAGATCATGCTGCCTTTACGCGCGACGGCAAGACGCGATCCGTTTGCAGACGCAGAGAAATGATCGCGAGCACGGGTTTCCTGCTGGATACCAATGTCATCTCGGAAATGACGCGCCCCAAGCCTGACCCGGGTGTGATCGGCTTTCTCGATGGCCATTCCAACCTCTGGCTCTCGGTCGTGTCGCTGCATGAGATAGCCTATGGCGTCGAGAAAGCCGAGGGTCTGGAGCATCGCTTGCGGCTCGATGTCTGGGCGCGGCGAATCGAAAGCGATTTCCGTGAGCGGATACTGCCAGTCGGTCTCGAAACCGCGCGACTCGCCGTGGTTCTCCGCGTTGCTTCCGAACGCTCGGGTCGCGGTGGTGATGCGCTTGATGCGCTTATCGGTGCCACCGCGCAGTTGCAGGGGCTTACGGTTGTAACGCGAAATCTGAAGGATTTTGCGCCTTTTGGTGTTGCGCTGCACAATCCCTGGAGCGCATGAGGCCAAAGTGCGAAACCGCACTTCGCTTGCCCAACCTGCCGGCTAGCTTCTGTTCACCGCAGGAACCGGAAAAACAGTGACGCTATCGACCTCGTGATCGTTGCCATCTTTCCGCCACAGGCCGACTGAACTATAACCTTCGTCGGCGGTTGGCTTCATGCGACCGCGTCCGGTTCGCCTCATTGTGAGGGGGCCAAGGAGGAGAATGATGGCTTCTGCGTCTATGCCTGTGCTTGCCGGCGAAAATGGCCTCGCCCGCTATCTGGATGCAATCCGCAAGTTTCCGCTTCTGGAACCCCAGAACGAATTCATGCTCGCCAAACGCTATCTCGAACATGGCGACTCGCAAGCTGCCCATACACTTGTGACATCACACCTGCGCCTCGTGGCGAAGATTGCCATGGGCTATCGCGGCTATGGCCTGCCCATTGGCGAGGTTGTGTCGGAAGGCAACGTGGG
This sequence comes from Beijerinckiaceae bacterium, assembly GCA_051652685.1. GTDB lineage: Bacteria > Pseudomonadota > Alphaproteobacteria > Rhizobiales > Beijerinckiaceae > JADCCX01. The sequence goes on along the minus strand of JBOFUS010000213.1, from coordinate 570 downwards.
CCTGATGCAGGCGGTCAAGCGCTTCGACCCCGACCGCGGCTTCCGCCTCGCCACCTACGCCATGTGGTGGATCAAGGCCTCGATCCAGGAATACATCCTGCGTTCGTGGAGCCTCGTGAAGATGGGCACCACTGCCAACCAGAAGAAGCTGTTCTTTAACCTGCGCAAGGCCAAGAGCCAGATCCAGGCGCTGGGCGACGGCGATCTGCGCCCCGATCAGGTGAAGATCATCGCCACCAAGCTTGGTGTCGAGGAGCGCGAAGTGGTCGAGATGAACCGCCGGCTTTCCGGCGACAGCTCACTCAATTCGCCGCTCCGCGCCGACGAGGACAGCGGCGAGTGGCAGGATTTCCTGATGGACGACGGCATCTCGCAGGAGACGATGGTCGCCGACAGCGAGGAGCGCGGCAACCGTACGACAGCGCTGACCCGTGCGCTCTCCGACCTCAACCCCCGCGAGCGCCGCATCATCGAGGCACGCCGTCTGGAGGATGATCCGATCACGCTGGAGCAACTCTCCACCGAGTTCGGCGTCAGTCGCGAGCGTGTCCGTCAGATCGAGGTGCGGGC
>JBOFUS010000212.1:0-13290 GCA_051652685.1 Beijerinckiaceae bacterium | reverse complement strand
TGCGTGCAGCCGTGCAGCATGACAATCAGGCCCTTCGGCTTCCGGGGCGCCGAAGCCGGAATATAGAGCCGATAGTTGCGCGCGCCGGCATCGCAACTGAAGCGGCGCGAGAGGAAGCGCGCGCCTTCGGGGATGGCGTGCCGGGGCAGGCGACCGGCGGTGCCGGATGCGATGGACTCCGGCTTCGCGGCCCGCATTGCGCGAAGGGCTTTCACCACTGCGCCGAGCGGCTCTCTTGTCTGTGTTGCCGCGCGAACCCTCGTGGCGGGGACAGCGCTTGCCTTTGCGGGTTTTGGTGCTGCGGCGGCTTTCCGCGTCGTGCGTTTTGGCAGCCGTGTCATCATCCCCGCGCCCAGCGCCTGCTGGATCATCCGGGTTGCACCAAACACGTTGAAGGCGCGCGTCGCCTTCGCCGCCCGCTGCATCACAAACGAGAATCTGGCCATCGCATACTTGCTGGTCATTGCTTGATTCCTTGGGATTTTCGGTTGCGCCGGTGGCTAGCGGATACGGCCGGCAAGGGCCGCCTTGATATCGGCGCTGGCCTGGATTGCGCCCAGACAGGTGAGGGATGCGATTGTCGCGTGCGCGAGATCCGGCGTCACGTCGGATGCGATGCGCACCAGACCGACGACCTTGATGTGAAGTTGTTTTCCCGCCCGCTGCGCGGCCTCAAGGTCAGCCCTCGTGTATTCGCGCAGACCCAGCTCCAGCGTCCGCCGCGTGATCGACCCGCTCACGGCCGCGGATTCCGCACCAAGCTGGTTGCGAATGGCCGTGCGAATGAAATCGCTGCGGTTGGAATAAAAGCCATCCTCGACCAGCAGATCGATCCTGCCGAGGTCGACAAAGCCCAGATTGATCGTGATCTTCTCGCTGTCCGGCACTTGTGCGCGAAGGGGAACCACATTGCCTGCCATCATACTTCTCCATCCAGATGGATGGTATATGGATGGCTGATGCGGTGGGCGCAACCGCGCCTGGCGCATGCCAGCTGCGCGGTCCGTGGGCAGCAGCATCCTCGGGCGTAAAGGAAGGGGGCGTGCCGGCCTGCGCCGACAGCCTCTCCTTCCAGCCATGTCAGTGACGGCGTTACCGGCCGAGCCGACGGCCAAGGATCGCGCCGAGGGCAATCACGCCGGCGACGCTGATGGTCCTGAAATCAAGCCGCTTCAGGACGGCACGCGCCGCGACGGGCGCGGCGATGAGCGCCGTGGACGCGAGGGCGGAGTTTGGCTGCCGTGTCCGCCGCACCATCACCGCCCAACCGACCAGCGCCAGCGCGATGACAATCAGCCCTCCGGCGATGGTGAGGTTGGCTTCGATCAGCGTCATGTGCTGCGCCAGCCACAACCGCAGGGCCAGAAGGCCGAACAGCAGGGAAATGATCCCCACCGCAAGGCCCGCACCGGCAATGATTCCCGCACGCACGTGCCGCTTCACGGCAGATCCAGCCTCGGAAGCAAAGAGGAGACCTATGGCGCTCAACATCCTGTCACCGCGACGACATCAGGCCGACGACCACACCAATCGCTGCGGCAACGCCGAGCGTGCGCAGCGGATGCTTGCGCATTTCGTCGGCCACCAGCTTCTGGAGAACCGTTGCTTCGTCCTTGGCTGCCGCTGCCAGTGCATCGGCTTCAACGCCCACCGACTTCAAGCGGTCGGAAACCGTCGCCGCCACGCCGCTTGCGCTGTCGGCAATCGAATGGCCGACGTCTTCCAGATCCCGCCGGATGGCGCTGGAGACACCGGCTGCCTTGTCGGAGAGTGCGTGGACGGCATCCTCGGCCGTCGGAGATTCGCGAAGCAGTCTGCCTGTTGCAGTCATTTTTTTGTTCCTTTTCAATATCTTGCGGCCACCGGCGAGACGATGCGCGCATCCTCGGCCTTGCATTGAAGAAACGCCATGGCGGCTGAAAGGTTCCACCCAGAGAGATTTTTTCGGTGTCAGGGACAGATCAATTCACACGCCGGGAGACGACACATCCAGCGCCGTACCCTCAATGGCGGCGGATGTGGCGTCTGCGGCCTGCGCCGCACGATAGGCGGACTGCAACTCTGCCGCGAGCGTGATCAGGATCAGGATCGGCGTGGAAAGAATGGCCCCGATGGGACCCCACAGCCAGAGCCAGAAGATGAAGGACAGCAGCACGAGGAACGGCGAGAGCGTCAGGCGACGTCCGACGACCATCGGCGTCACGATGTTTCCCTCGATCAGGTGGATCAGGTAGTAGGCCGCGGCCGGCAAGACGGCAGACCAGATGGAGGTGGCTTCGATCAAGCCCGAAGCGAAAAGCAGCGCCGTGACGATGAGCGGCCCGATGAAGGCGACATAGTTGAGGACAAACGCCACCACGCCCCAGATGCCAGCCAGCGGCAATCCCGCCTGCCAGGCAATGAACCAGGTGACGAGACCGACGCCGACATTGATCAGCGTGACCATGCCGAAGTAGACGGCCATCCGCGCCTCGATCTCGTGAAAGAACCTGCCGGCGGACTGGCGGGCGTTGCGCCCGAGGCAGAAGCGCAACACGCGCGCCTTGAGGTGCCGACGCGTCGCGAGATAGGCGAAAAGCGTCGCAAAGAAGAGCAGCAGACCGCTGGCGAACACGGTCGAGGAAGCCGCGATATCGCCGACTGCGCTGCTCTCGGCCAGAGAAACGGTGGGGCCCCTGGCGGGCGAAAGCGCGCCGGCAAGCCCCTCGATCTGGCGGATTGATTCCAGAAGGCCCGAAAGTTTTGCCCGGAGCGCCGCAGCAAGCGCCGGCAACTGATCGGCCCAGATGGCGATGGGCGCGGCGATGAGCGCCGTGATGGCCGTGAAAGCGACGAGCACCACGAATGTCAGCGTCGTGGCTGCCACAGCCTGCGGTGCGCCGAAACGCACGAAACGATCCACGAGCGGGCCGAGAACAATGCCGAGCATGGTGCCCGCCACGAGCGGAATGCTGATGATGCGTGTCACCCACAGGGCCGCCACACCCATCATCAGGAAGATGCCAAGGATGGCGTACCGCGTCAGGGGGTCATGGCCGGCGGCCTCCACATGTGCGCCCTGCAGCTCGTGCGGGGCTTCATCCACCTCGGTTTCGGCGGTGTTGCGGTCCCAGATGAACTTGAACGAGGGATTGAACATGGTCATCTCTTGCCAGCACTGACGGCTTTGGCATCGCTATCTTGCAGGGTGTGGCGACCGTCGTTTTGGACGGACCTTGGCCGCGCCTTCCGGCGCGGCCTTTCTGGTCTGGCGATGGCAGGTCCCGGACAGGGCTGGTTGCTCAGGCCTTGTCGATGACTTTCTTGATGGCGTCCTTGGCCTCGCCGATGGCCTGCTGGGCTTCGCCCTTGCGCTCCTGAACGGCGCCTTCGACCTGCATCTTGTCGTTGTCGAAGGCCTTTCCGACGGCCTGCTTGACGTTGCCGGCGGCCTCGTTGGCCATGCCCTTTGCCTTGTCAGTGGTGCTGTTCATCGGTGTTCTCCTGTTGCATGCGGGGCTATATCGCCCCGTGCAACCCGAACGCACCGGCTCAGCCAAGGTTCCCTCAACGGCATCATTTTCGTGGAACCACCCAACTCCGGGCGGAACAGGGAGTTCGGCCAGGACGGAACTTTCATCGGCATTTTGCGTTTTTGGTCACGTGAAGCCACGCTGCAAGCACTTTGGCGGCAAACATCTTGGCGGCAAACATCTTGGCGGGAAGCTTCATGGATAGACAGAACAGTGATGCGATCACGCAGGTGAATGAGATGATGCGACCCAACAGGTCGTGCAAAGCCGTTGTCCTTATCAACGGTGATGCAGGCGCTATGCTGGAGCTTGACCGGTTAGCCGTAGCGCAACGCATCATCGATAGCTTCGCCAGTTGCGGCTATCTGGCAAGCCCCAGATTCGTACCGGGCGCGGAGCTGGCATCGGCATTTCGTGCGGCGCATGAGGCGCATGAAGGCCTCATCGTGGTGGCCGGAGGGGATGGTTCTGTCAACGCTGTCCTGCCAGAAGCGATCAGGACAGGAGCCGTTTTCGCCACCCTGCCACTGGGCACGCTTAATCTCCTGGGGCAGGATCTCGGCATGACGGGAGATCTCGATGCCGATGCAGCCGCCATTGCTGGCGGAACCGATGTAGCCTGTGACGTTATTGCCGTGAACGACCGCATCTTCCACTCCAGCGCCGGGCTCGGCTACTTCGTCACGATGGCGGCGGAACGGCAGGCGGCACGTCAACGGTTTCCGTTCAGCAAGAAGCTGGGTTTCGCCTTCGCGGTGGCGAGAACGCTGTGGTTTACCGGCGGAATCGGGATCGAATACACCGCCGACGGCGTGGCGCGGACAACGGTTTCCGACGCTGTGCTGGTCACCAACAACCGCTTCTTCGGTACTCCGTGGCGGCGGGAACGCCTGGATGCCGGCGTTCTGGAGTTGCATCTGTTCAATGCACCCGATCTCCCGCAGCGTCTGAAGGTGATCCTCGCGATCCTGCGCGGCACATGGCGCGATCTCGACAGCCTGACGACGATCGACGCGGACAAAGTGACGATCCGCCGCCGCAGCCGGCGGCGCTCGATGCGGGTCGCGCTCGATGGCGAACTGGTGCGGCTCGACAATCCGCTCCAGTTCGAGGTCAAGCCGGCTGCTGTCCGGCTTCGCGTCGCCAACAAGAAATCCGCCAATGTCTAGCGCCAGCGCGCCGCCCTGTGCGGAAAAGACAGCCGAAAGGCGCAACGACCCGTTTCCGCTGCTGGCTGGCATGGTGATCTCGCTTGCGGCTGCGGCGTTCGTGCTGCTCGGCGTGGCGTCGGGTGCGACCGATCTTCTCGACGAGCGCCTTTTCCTCGCTGCACATCGCCTCGATGAAAAGGGGCTGTCGGCCCTGCCGGGTTGGGCGAGGGAAGCCATCCGCGATGTGACCGCGCTCGGCAGTACCGTCGTGCTGACCTTCGCGACAGCGGTGGTGGCGGCCTATCTCGTCGCTGCGCGGCGGCGGCGCTTGGCGATAGTACTGGTCGCAAGTGCGGCGCTCGCGACGGCCGCAAGCACGGTGATCAAGCTGCTGCTTGACCGCGCGCGGCCCTCCCTTATCGAGCATGCGGTGGTCACCTACTCAGCGAGCTTCCCCAGCGGCCATGCCATGCTGACTGCGGCGATCATCCTGCCCATGGTGGCGCTGCTGGCGCGCACCATAGACAGGCCAGCTGCAAGGCGCGTGATCGTCGCCAGCGGCCTCGTCCTCACGGTTGCCGTGGGGCTGAGCCGCATCTCCCTCGGCGTGCACTGGCCGACGGATGTGCTGGCGGGATGGTGCATTGGCGCGTTCTGGGCTTGCGCCACATTGCTCGTCGCCAGGAATGACCGGCGTTTCGAGTAGCGGCCCGGGACCGCCCGCTTGTTTGACCTGCCCTGCGTTTGACCTGCCCTGCGTTTGACCTGCCCGGCCATTACGTCATTGGCGGGTGGAACCACTGGCGCGTGCCACGATGTTCGCCAGGGGAGCGCTCATCTTCCAGGACACGCCATCCTGCACGAAATCAAGGCTGGCCTCGCCGGCAATCGCCGACTTGACGAGGCGGTTCATAACCGTATGTCCGAAGCCCGTGCGGGTGGGTGTTGTCACCGCCGGTCCACCGCGCTCCTTCCAGCTCATTTTGATCATCGGTGTCCCGTCAGACTCTGGCATGACCGACCACATTAGCTCGACGTAGCCGGCAGTGACCGTCAGGGCTCCATATTTTGCCGCGTTTGTCGCCAGTTCATGCAGGGCGAGCCCGATGTTCTGCGCCGCATCAGGGCGCAATGTGATGTCCGGTCCCGACAGGCGAAGGCGCTGCCCTTCCGGTCCGATGATCGGCGCGGTCTGGGTGCGGATGAGCTCGATCAGGGATACGCCGGTCCAACCTTTGACAATCAGCAGATCCATCGACCGTGCAATGCCGCTGACGCGTTCGACGAACTCGTCCCGGAACGCTTCGAGCGAAGGGGCGTTTTTTGCGGTTTGCCGTGCAATGGATTGCACGACGGTCAGCAGGTTCTTCGTCCTGTGGCCAAGTTCCGCCATGAGAAAGGCGGCCTGTTCCTCGTGTCGCTTGCGCTCGGTGATGTCAGTGGAGATGCCGACCAGCCCGCGCACAATGCCATCCTTGTCCCGCAAGGGAGCTTTGGTGGACAGAAAGATGATCTGCTTTCCCGCAGCGGTGAAGGGCTCTTCGGCCACCACGACCACGCCGCTCGCCAGCACTTCACTGTCCGCCTGCTCGATGCGCCGGGCTTCTTCCGGACTGCTGGAGAGATCGCTCTGGCGAAGGCCGAGCGCCACGTCCGCTGACTTGCCCAGAATGTCCAGACAGGCGCGGTTTGCAAAGATCAGGCGACCGGTCTCGTCCTTGGCGTAGATCGCGTCGGGCGTGGAATCCGCGATGGCTGCAAGCAGCGTTGCAACCTTCCGCAGCTCCGCCTTGTTGATATCCATCTGGTCGCGCAGGCCGATGTTGGTTTCGGCAAGCGCAACGCGATCCTTCGCCAGCAACTGGACGGAGCGGGTGGCGAGAGCAAGTTGCCGCACCATGATCAGCAGGCTGGCCAGCAAGGCGATGATGCAGGATGCCCATAGAGCGGCATTCCAGTGGTTCCGGCGCTGGTTCATGACCGCAATCAACCCGGCAAGATCGCGCTCCATGGCTGCGAAGTTCGTCCGCATGCCGTCCATGATCTGTCTGCCGTGATCGCTTGCGACGATGGAAATGGCTTCCGCAGCCCGGCCAGACCGATAAAGAGCGATAGTCTGGCTGAGCTCGCGCGCTTTCTCCTGCTGCAGCCGGGCGATCTCGGAAAGCTGGGGCGTGAACAGGGCATGGCTCGCCAGTTCAATGTTCAACCGCGCCAGAGCCAGGTCGGAGCCGCCGATCGCGTGCTGGTAGGGTGCAAGATAGGATTCCGAGCCCGTTAGCAGATACCCGCGCTGGCCCGTTTCCGCGTCAATCCAAAGCGCTTGCAGACTGCGGGCAGTGGCCTGCGCGCGCGTCAGCGCATCCATATCCGTCTGCCGCCGGTCGCTCATGTAAAGCGAGGCGGATGCAACGACGGCGGCAATCATGAGAATTGCAACGCCCCAGCCGGCAATCACGCCAAATGCCGACCCGAACGTCTGTTCGGGCCGGCTGCCGGCAAGATCGTTCTGAAGGTCGAGAGACATTCCCGCTCCTGACCCGCAAGACACACACTCTGCCGGCAACCGTAACGGCTGGCCGGTCCCCGGTATCGTCAACGCATGGCCAAACTGGCCCGGACCTTCGTCAAGGTACAGCTCTGCCGTGTCGAGGCCGGTTTCCACCTGGGCGGGGAGAGGTCGTGGGCCTTTTGTCCGACAGACCTCTTCAACAGGCGTAGACCACCATGTTCCCGTAGTCGTCATAGCCCCGGCAATTGCGCGCACGGGCATAACCCCGGCGTGGCGTGGTCGCTGCGCCAAGGATGGCCCCCCCTGCCCCGCCGATGGCTGCGCCCGCAAGCGCACCGCCTGCCCGGCCCGTCGCGAGGCCGCCAACGACCGCGCCGGCACCGGCGCCGATGAGTCCGCCGCCGATGGCCCGGTCGGTCTGGGAATAGCTGTTGCATCCCGCGAGCGAGACTGCGAGCGTCGCAGCCAGAATAAGCGTCTTCATGACTTTCTCCTTTTTGGGGTGGGACGCCTGCCGGTTGGCAGACGTCCGCAAGGGTGAGGCGGCATCGTCTCAACTGCAGGTCACGTGATCAGCTGATCGCATGCTTCAGTTGGCCGCTGACTTCAGTTGGTTTTGGCGGCCGTATAGACGGGGGCAGCAGTGAGGCTTTCCTTGCTGAGGTCGACGCTGATGCGACCGGCACCATTGATGTCGCGCACCATCTTCAGGGTCGGGAAAGCAACGGCAACCTTGCGCTCGCCCATGCCGAGGAAGCCGCCGACGCCGATGATGGCGGCGACAACACGCCCGTCCGCATTCATCACCAGCTCATCGATGTCGCCGATGCGCTCGTCCTGACGGGTGTAGACCGGCTTGCCGACGAGCTCGGTCGAACGCCAATGGGCAGATGTCATGGGTGCGGTGTAGTAGGGATCGGGTGCCACGGGATTGCCTGGAACGAGCGAGGGTGTCGTCGTCATGGGTGCGGGCGTCATGGGTGCGGGCGTTGCGGGCGTGGTGGTCGAAGGTGCGGTCGGCGACGGCGGGTTTGTCTGCGCCATGGCGGATGCGCCGAAGGCGGAAACGGCAGCGACGGTGAGAACGAGAGCAAGACGGTTCATGGTGATTTCCTCTGTTGCAGGGATTCCTGAGCCGCTTTTCGGCCGCGCGTGACGGCTTTCGCCAGATTCATGCGTGCCGGAGCCCGGGTCTCCCCAGCTGGGTGACGGGATCGAGCGAAGCCCGGTCCGAGGGGGAAACGTCCATAGGTGCTTCAGGTTCCATCGCCTTGCCTGATTTCAGGTGCAGGAATTGCGGGAACACTTGTCGCGTCGGCGCGTTTGACCATCGTCCGGGTCATTCACGCTGCGTTTGCACGCGGCGGCTGCCCACTCCGTTGACGGGGATTGCAGGCAACACGCCGGCCCGTCAGCCAACAAAGGCCCACAAGATGCATATTCGGTATGGTTTCGCGATCGACTTAGCCTGCGAGACGGCGACACCGCTGATTGCGATCCTCGACGTTCATCCTTCGCAGCGTGGCGAAATCACGGTTCCCGACGCTGTTCGCTGCACGTCACTGGCGACGGGAGAGCCTCTCGAGATGACCAACCACTATCTCGACAAGCACGAGAACATCTGTCGCCGCGTCACGGCACCAGCCGGCGGTATCAGTCTGCGGGCCGAAGGCGTGATTCACAATTCGGGTTTCCCCGAATCCCAGCCCATCGGCCTGCCGCAAACAGCTCCCGATCTGTTGCCCCCCGAGACGCTGCCGTTTCTGCTGGGAAGCCAGTACTGCGAGGTGGACAAGGTTTCAGCGCGAGCCTGGCAGATGTTCGGGAACATCGAAAGCGGGCAACCCCGCGTGCAGGCAGTGTGCGATTTCGTGCATGGCACAGTGCGTTTCGGCTATGAGCACGCGCGAGGCAACCGGACTGCTTCGGAAGTTCTGAATGAAGGCGTCGGCGTCTGCCGGGATTTCGCCCACCTGGCGATTACCTTGTGTCGTGCCCTCAATATTCCGGCACGCTACTGCACCGGCTATCTCGGCGACATCGGCGTGGCCCAACAACCCGACCCGATGGATTTCAGCGCGTGGTTCGAGGTCTTCCTCGACGGCCGCTGGTGGCCTTTCGACGCACGCCACAACACGCCGCGCATCGGCCGGATCCTGATTGCACGCGGAATGGACTCGACCGATTGCCCGCTCATCCATTCCTTCGGGGCGCACACGCTTTCCCGCTTTGAAGTGTTCACGGAGGAGCTTGCCGGCTCGCGCTTTCCCGTCAGTGCGTCGGAGCGCCGCAATCACCACGAACGTCTGGCAAGCGTGGGCGATCGTTCGCCGGCAACGGGTAACTGACCATGAGGCAGTCACCACGGGGGACGGATCACGCTCAGGCGCGTTGGTCGTTCTCGCCTCATCCCGCCAGACGCCGCGTATGGAACACCCTTGCAAGCCGATCCTCCCATGACCAGCACTGATCAGATTCTCCGCCCAAGCTTTGGTGTGCGCCGATTTTTCCGCGTTGCATCAGGGTTCTGGACAGGAACGACGGCCCGGACTGCATGGCTGCTGACGGTTGCCGTGTTCGTGGCCATGGCGGCACAGATCGGCAGCCAGATCGGGATCAACCGCTGGAACAGGCTGTTCTTCGACGCACTCGAAAGCCGTGAAACCGGAGCGATGTGGTTTGCGGTCGGCTGGCTCCCGCTGGTGGTGGCTGCTTCCGCCCTGTGCGTCACCACGCTCGTGGTCGTCCGGATGCTGCTGCAGGTGCGGTGGCGGCAGTGGCTGACCGACAGCATTGCCGGATGGTGGATTGCTGACCAGCGCTACTACCGGCTGGGCTTTGTCGCGCCCGAGCAATCCGCGCCGGAACAGCGCATCGCGGACGACGTGCGCCTTGCCATCGAGCCGCTGGTGGAGTTCGTCATCGGGCTGGTCAGCGCCTTCGTCACAGCCATCGCCTTCGCCGCCATCCTCTGGCAGGTCGCGGGCTCTTTCGCGCTTTCGATCGGCGGGACTACTGTTGTCATTCCCGCCTACATGGCGGTTGCCGCTGTGCTCTATGCCGTGCTCGCCTCGTCGGCCGCCTATGTTGCCGGCCGGCCGCTGGTCGACCGCGTCGCGATCAAGAACGAGGCGGAAGCGCAGTTTCGCGCCGAAATGACACGCTTGCGCGAAAACGCGGAGAGCATCGCGCTCATCAGGGGCGACGTGGACGAACTCAGCTCCGTCCGCCGCGCCTATGCGCTTGTTCTGGACGGCTGGCTGGGCATCATCCGCAGACAGGGCATTCTCGGCCTTGTCCTCAACACGAACGGCGTGCTGTTCCCCGTCATTCCGCTGCTGCTGGTCGCGCCGAAGTATCTGGCGGGCGATCTGTCACTTGGTGCCGTGATGCAGGTCGTGGCTGCCTTCGGTGCCGTGCAAGGCGCGTTGGTCTGGTTCGTCGACAACTCGGTGCGCCTCGCGGAGTGGTTCGCATCGGCAGCGCGCGTACTGGAACTCACCGACGCGCTCGACGAACTTGATCTGGCGACACAAATGGAAGGGAAGGGCGAGATCAACATCGGCAAGAGCGAAGACGACGCCATCCACATCGAGCAGTTATCGATCGCGGACCGGGCGGGCCGCACCGTCATCAACGATGCGTCGGTCACGATCAGGCGGGGAGAGAAAGTGCTGGTCGCCGGCGAGAGCGGAACGGGCAAGAGCACGCTGATCCGCGCCCTTGCCGGTCTCTGGCCCTGGGGCGACGGCGTGATCCGACTGCCGGAGAACCAGAGCGTCGCGTTCGTGCCGCAACGCCCTTACCTGCCGCTGGGCAGCCTCCGCCTTGCGATCAGCTATCCCGCCGATGCCGAGGGATACACAGACGAGGACGTCCGCGCTGTGATGAAGCGCTGCGGGCTGGGATACCTCGCCAAGCGCCTCGATGAAGCCGATGAGCGCTGGGATCAGACGTTGTCGGGCGGCGAGCGCCAGCGCGTGGCCTTCTGCCGCCTGCTGCTGCAACGTCCGGACATCATCATCATGGACGAGGCAACCTCGGCGCTGGACGAGGAAAGCCAGCTTTCCCTGCTGTCGCTTCTGCACGAGGAACTGCGCGATTCAACGGTGATCAGCGTTGGCCACCGCAGCGGGATCGAGGAATTTCACGACCGCAAGATCATCCTGGACCGACGCCCGGCCGGTGCTCACCTGAGAAACGTCAGCTTGCCGAAGTCGCTGTGGCGGCTGATTTCACCACTGGGTCGCTGAGGCAGGCGGGAACCATACGGTCCGCCAGGCGTTGCATGTGCACGGACAGGCTCTCTCGTCCTCTGACAGAGCAGGCGAGGCCCTCGCCGTTCACATAAACCTGAAAAGGAGACACAGGATGCGAACATTTGCCCTTTGGGCGCTCGGCGTGCCGCTCCCCATCATCGCTCTCTACTGGATCTTCGGTTGAAGCGGGCGACACGGGACATGAGCGCGAGGCCCCACACCCCACTGAAGAACCTGGTCGCCAATCCCACCGCACATTTCAACGCGCCGGTGGATGTCGTGGCGAATCCCGATCTGACCCCGAAGCAGAAGCAGAAGGTGCTCGACGCCTGGGAAGAAGATGCCCGTCGGCTGTCCATCGCGACAGAAGAGGGCATGGGCGGCGGCGAGCCGTCCCGGATCATTGAGGTTGCCGAAGCCAAGACGGAACTCGGTCTTCCCGAAACCCGGACGTCTTCGCCGACGAAGACAGGCTGAGCCAGAAAAGCACGGGCAGCAACACGGGAACTTCCGGCCCGTCGCGGCGTTCTGTTCAAGTCACCCGCTGCGCCGGCGCAAACGCCCGGCAGGCGGAGAGATCGCAGCACTTACCTAACCCTCGAACCAAAAGGAGTATCCGGTGGGCAACCTTCTTCACTGGGCCATCATCTTCGTAGTGGTGGCCATCATCGCCGCATTCTTCGGTTTCGGCGGCGTCTCGGGCACAGCGATGGGCGGAGCCCAGATGCTGTTCTATGCTGCCATCGCGCTGCTCATTGTCGGTGCGGTCGTCGGGCTGATCCGGCGCACCTGAAGCGTCTGAAGCTGCAGGACCAGAAAGGGCGTTCGCAAGGACGCCCTTTTCTGTGTCGGGCGTTATGCCTGCACAACTCCTGTCGCTCAGCGGTGCATGAACGTCACGGGAAGCCGCATCACGTGGATGCAGGCCCCGTGCCGCCGGCATCACCGACAGCGATGTCCCATGCGAGAACGGTCGGCGCGGGTGCCGGCAACTCTGTGGCGCCGAGCTGCATCTGCAGGCCCTTCAGCGTCTTCGCGAGCGGCCGGTCCGGCAGACGGATGCCATCGGCGGATATGGCAAGGCGCACACTACCGGAATCCGCCTTGCCAAGCGTCACCCGCACTGCCTTGCAATCCGCGTCCTTGAGCAGCGCGAACGATTCTTCGACGATCACGAGACCCAGCGGTATGGCGCGGTCCACAGGCAGGCTGGCATCGGTATGAATGTTCGCGGCGATGGACTGGCCTGACCGATGCGCCGCATCGCCCATGCTCAGCAAAAGCTCCTGGATGAAGGGTGCCAGCGGCACCGGCATCATCCCCTCGTTTGTCATGGCAAACCGGTAGGCGATCGCGAGAACCTGAACCTGGCCCTCGGTTTCTCGCAGGATTTCCCCGCCCTTGCCCGGCTGCGAACGGCGCGTCAGCGCGAGATAGCTCTGGATCACCTGCAGGCTGTTCTTCACCCTGTGGTGGAGTTCGCGCATCAGGTTCTCGTTGGTCTCGAGCGCCTTCCGGAGTGACGCCTCGCGCGTGGCTGCCGCCGTGACCATGCGGTTGAATGCTTTCGCGACCCTGCGGATGTCGTCAGGCATTCGCACATCGACCGGAGCCAGCACGCCGTGGCGGCCATCGCCTTCGGCAAGGGCTGCCTTCTCGATGCCGGCGATACCCCTCAGGACATCATCCTGAATGAACCGCCATGCACTGAACAGGAGGAGCACGAGCACAACCAGCGGGGCGGCGCACATCGCCACGAAACGCTGCAACGCCAGCCGCTCGGCGCTCCCGTCGAAGGATGCGACAACCGAAATCGCGGGCTCGACCACCATCCGGGCCATATAGCGCCTGACGCC
>JBOFUS010000211.1:0-3828 GCA_051652685.1 Beijerinckiaceae bacterium | reverse complement strand
AAGCGCGGCGATGCGCCGCTTGCCCGTCCGTCCATCCACAGGCATCTAGGCCTCGACCGGGTCTGCCGCAACCGTGCAGGCTGTCGCAGAGACATCAGAGGAAATCAGCCATGCGCCGCCGCACCCGCAAGCTTTTCGGCACGGTGCTGATGCTTCTCTTCGTTGTGGTCTATGCACTCGTGGTGATGGCGGTCGCCGCGCCGATCCTGACCGATGCCTCGAAGCTGGTTCAGGCGGTGTTCTACGCCGTCGCCGGACTCGCCTGGGCTCCGCCGCTCATGCTGCTGATCAGGTGGATGGAAGGCGGCGTGGATCCTGATCGGCCAACAGGGCCCGTGTAAGATCCTGTCCCAAACGACCGGCTTTCTGGCTTAAACCCCCAGCCTGAGCCTGTCGAAGGGTCGGGTGCGCCGTCAGAAATCAGAATCAAGTATCCTTCGACTGGCTCAGGATGAGGTCGCTTCCACTTTAAAGACACGCCTTAAGGGGCAGGGAAAACGGATCGATCTCCCAGATAACACAACGCTCTCGACAGCTTCAGGCTGCTATATCGAGCTTTGCCGTGACCTCTTCCTGAAGTTCATGTGCGCGGTCAATAACGCGGATGGACGCCTCCATGACCCGCTCCGCATTGTCGAGCGTTTCCGCAAGACTGCGCGAAACATTCACGATGTTCAGGTTGACGTCCTTCGACGTGGCGCTTTGCTGTTCGACAGAGGCGGCAACGTCGCTCGCCATGGTGGAGATTCCGTCGATCACGCTGCTGATCCGCAGCATGGCGACGCCTGATTCCCTTGCGGCACCAGCTATGGAGGATACCTGTGTCTGGATATCGGCGGTCGCCGTCGCCACGCGTGCGGAAAGGCCCTTCACTTCCGAAGCAACAACGGCAAAACCCCGGCCCGCCTCTCCCGCGCGGGCGGCTTCGATCGTGGCGTTCAGCGCCAGAAGGCTGGTCTGGGCGGCGATACCGCGAATCGCTTCGCTGAAGGTATTGATCCTGCCAATCGCAGCGTCGAGCTCGGTCATAATTGCGGCCGTTTCGGCAAGCAGCGCTTTGGCATCGCGCGCGCTCGCGGCAGTTGTTGCCGTGCGCGCGGCAATTTCGCCGATGGAGACGGTGAGTTCCTCCGTCGCCGCACTGACAGAACCGGAGCGGCTTTGCGCTTCTGCTGAATTCGCAATCATGGCGCGCGCCGCCTCGGACACAGCTTCTGCGAGACCTGACAGTTCGGCCACCGCAACCGGAAGGGCACCCTGCGCCACGCTCCTCAGCCGCTCGTGGCTCTCCTCGAGAGCCGCCTGGTTGCGCCGCATGTCGTCGACATCGACGGCGTAGCCTGCGACGCCCTTCTGCGATGTCATGACCTTCGCGACGCGCAGGAATCGGCCGTTCACGCCCTTGCGGTCATCCGTCGCGCCGACACCATTGCGCTGGAAGGACAAAGCTTTCCGGATCTCGGCTTCGACATCGCCGGAGAAGTGATCGCGCTTCAAGCGCGCACGGACCAGATCCGCATATTGAACAGGCTTGGGGAGAGACTCCCAGATCGACCCGTACAGGGTCTTTTCATAGGTTTCGCTGGCAATGATGAGACGGTCATTCTCGTCGTAGATCGAAATAAAGAAAGGTGACCGGCGGATTCCTTCGCGGATGATGGCGTTGTGATGGGCGTCATCCGCGTTGATCGTCTGCCCGGCAGCCTCGATCATGTTCGCTGGGCGTCTCCCCACAAGAAAGTAGACGAAAACGCCGCCAAGGACGAACGCCGAAATGCCGGAGACGATTGCTTCGGAAAAGAGAAAGTCCATCGTCGCTCCGCATGCGGGATGCTATTTTCCGCAACCGTAGCGTTTGCATGGTTAAAAACTGTTAAACCGGTTCCCGTCATATCAGAAACACGTCTCTGGCCATCACAATCCCCGCTTCTGAATGCCCTTCAGCGCCATCACAGGCTTTTTCGACGACAGCACGCGGCTGTTGATGCCCTGCCAGCCGATCTCGCCGGACAACCGTCCGTACTCGATCTTGGGGCAGCGGTTCATGATCACGGTCACGCCCTTCGCCTCGGCGCGCGCGGCCGCCAGATCATCGCGGACGGTAAGCTGCATCCAGATCACCTTCGGCAACGGATCAAGCGCCAGCGCCTCATCAACAATTCCACCCGCCGCCTCGGAAGCGCGGAAGATGTCGATCATGTCGATTGGCTCCGCGATCTCCGCAAGGCTACCCGCGAAGGGCACACCAAGCAGCGTCTTGCCGGCGCGGCCGGGATTCACCGGGATGACGCGGAACCCGCGCTCCGAAAGATACTTGAACACGAAATAGGATGGCCGCGCGACATTGTCCGAGGCCCCCACGAGGGCGATGGTTTTGACGGACGTGAGGATGGAGCGGATCAGCGCATCGGGATAGGAGTCGTAGTCGGCCATGGGCCTGAGATGGCCGAGAGCATGGCTCTGCGCAAGCCCGCGCTCAGGAGACGTTGAGCTTCCGCCCCTTGTTGAAGAGCATGAAAGCCGCGCCGGACAGCAGAACGTCGAAGTCGGCGAGTTTCTGGTAAAGCCCGTTGACGGACACCCGCGGCAATGCGTGCAGGTGGTCGGCATGGCCGGCAAACAGCACGCCCGGCCGCGTGGTGACGGCGGTGGCGAAGCCCAGAGTACTGGCAAGCGCGAACTCCCGCTCGCCGGCGGCAGAGGCATCGCCCACCGGGTATGAAAGGTGCCGCACCGGCCGGCCGAGTCGTTCTTCCAGAAATACTCTCGATAAATGCACCTCGCGCCGCGCAGCGTCCGCGTCCATGCGGGCGAGCAGCGGATGCGAAACCGTGTGCGCTCCGACGGTGCATAACGGATCGGCCGCTAGTGCTGAAAGCGCATCCCAGTCGAGGCATTCGCGCGCGGTTTCGGCCAGCGGCGCAAGACCGGCTTTCCCGGCAAGTGCTGCAATCAGTGCCCGCGTCTGCTCCCAGGGTGCTACGCGCGCCGACGCCATGACACTGTCGAAGGCGCGCCGGCGCTGCGGATCACTGCCAAGCCGTATAACTCCGGTGGATGTTTTTACCTCCGGCAATACCGCAAGCGCATGCTCGACATCCCGCCACCACAGCGGCTCTGTCGCATCCGCAAAACCCGTCGTGGCGTAAAGCGTGAATGGCGCGGCATGGCGGCGCAAGACGGGCAAGGCATGCTCGGCGTTGTCGCGATAACCATCATCGAAGGTAAGAGTAACGAAAGGCCGCCCTTGTGTACGCAACCGCTCCGGCACGGCATCCATCGCGATGATCTCGTAGCCGCGCTCGCGGACGCGGCCCAAGACTGCATCAAGAAACTCCGGTGTGATCTCGAGAATGCGGTTGGGATCGAAGGCCTTGGGACTTCGAGGCCGGACATGATGAAACATCAGGATCGCGCCCAGCCCGCGCGTCAGCGGCGCTGCAAGCCGGGCCGCACCGCTCATGGAAAGCGCGCTCAGGCCTGCGCGGAAGACGTGATGCTTCAGGCTCAAGGGACCCCGCGCCGTTTGCCGATTGATAACGCTATGCCGTGGATTCGATTGACGAAACGTTAGGGATGCCGCCTTCGTCGCAACCGCAGGAGCTGCGCGCCGGGAGCCCCATGAGTGCCATTGATATCGCAACGACCATCGCCTCGCATGCAGTTGCGCCGGGCGCATTGAGCGCGGTCTGTTTCGACTCGCTCCACACCGCACGCGACCTTTGGCTGAAGCTGGAAACGCAGGGAGAATGCACGCCCTACCAGACCTTCACCTGGTCCGACGCCTGGATGCGCACCATCGGCGAGGCTGAAGGCTGGCGCGCATGG
>JBOFUS010000210.1:0-4659 GCA_051652685.1 Beijerinckiaceae bacterium | reverse complement strand
CCGGACAGAACGTGCCAAACCGCTCGTGAATGCGCCATCCCGGCGCTCAAGGAGTGAAGCCGATGAAAATATCCATTCTCGTGCTCGCCGCGCTCTTCCCGATGCTGGGGGGGACCGCAAAAGCCAGCGAATGTCTGGTCAGTGACCCGACGGGAACACCCCTGAACGTCCGCGCCACGCCGGGCGGCAGGATCGTCGGGCAGTTGCTCAATGGCAGCTGGGTCAGGATGATCGGCACAGTAGACGACCGCGCCGGTCGTCGGTGGGCGGAACTCCAGACCAACCGCTTCGACCGGACAGTCTGGGTATTCCGCGAGTTCGTCAGCTGCCGGAACTGACTTGCGAGAGCCCGCCCCGTTTCAAAATAAACGCCTCAACCTCAGCCACGCCAATTCCGTCCTTCACATTGGCGAAGACGAAGGGCCGCTCCTTGCGCATCATCTTCGCGTCGCGGTCCATTACCTCCAGGCTGGCGCCCACGTAGGGCGCGATGTCGATCTTGTTGATCACCAGCAGGTCGGAGCGTGTGACGCCGGGACCGCCCTTGCGGGGTATCTTGTCTCCGGCGGACACATCGATGACGTAGATCGTCAGGTCGGCAAGTTCGGGGCTGAAGGAGGCCGCGAGGTTGTCGCCGCCTGATTCGATGAGGATCACATCGAGATCGGGGAAGCGCTTGCGCATGTCGGCCACGGCGGCAAGGTTGATCGAAGCGTCTTCGCGGATCGCCGTGTGCGGGCAGCCGCCGGTCTCGACGCCCATGATCCGCTCGGGCGGCAGCGCGCCGGAGCGTGTCAGGAATTCCGCGTCCTCCTTGGTGTAGATATCGTTGGTAATGGCCGCGATGTCATAGCGGTCGCGCAGGCGCTTGCAGAGCGCATCCATCAGGGCCGTCTTGCCGGAGCCGACCGGGCCGCCGATGCCGACACGCAGCGGGCCATGGGGAGATTTCGTCATGAGCGGAACAGCCTCGTCATCTGGGTTTCGTGGCGCATGGAGCAGATGTCTGAGCGGATGCCTATCCCGCCGACCTCATCAAGCGTTGCGCCTGCGGCGCGCTTGACCGTGCTGGCGATGGCGGCTTCCAGCCCGGCCATGACGGCGAGCCCGTCACTCTGGCCGATGGGCGCAAGCCGCACCGCCGCCGAGACGAGGTGCTGGGCGAAGCCCGTGAGGAACGCCGTCAGCGCCGAATCGATCGCAATGCTCTCTCCCGCCGTTGCCGCACCTGTTGCAACCGTCAGGGCATAGGGCGGTTCCGCCGTGTCCTGAAGCAGGCTGAGGCCGCCATTTTCCCAGCCCGCGGCCACGGCGCGCACGAAGGCGTCGCCCTGCATCGTCGATTCCAGCCGCCGCTCGCGGGAAGGCTGAAGCGCGATCGCCAGCTCCGCCGTTTCCGTGAGCAGAACCTTGTCCGCGCGCTCGACTGCGCGATGGGCATTGGCGAACAGTACGGCGTCGGACCAGCCGCTCCCGGTCAGGATCAGCGTTTCGATCCAGTGACGCAGCGTTTCACGGTCACGCACGTCATCGGCCTCCACCGCCCATTCCAGCCCATGCGAAAAGCTGAACGCGCCGATGGGGAAAGCCGGCGAGAACCATGTGAGCAGGCGAGCGAGGTTCATCAGGGTGTTACTCTACCCCGCTTGCGCAACGCTTGAAGCGTGCCTCAGTGATCATGGCCACAACCGGGTCCGTGGACGTGTCCATGCCCATGGTCTTCATGCCCATGATCTTCGTGCCCATGATCATGATCATTGTGCGCGTGGTCATGATGCGCCTTGGCCTCATGCCCATGCCCACCCGGATGATAGGCCCCGCCTTCAGGATGGAACGGAGCCTCGATCTCCGTCACCTTCGCGCCAAGCCCGGTGAGCATGTCAGCGATGACATGGTCGCGGCGCAGGCGGATGCGGCCCTTGGCGATTTCGCATTCCAGATGCCGGTTACCGATATGGTAGGCGATCCGTGTCATGTGAAGTGGATCGGCAGAACGCGCCTCCATCAGCGGCTCGGCTGCGGCAACGATCTCGATCAGCCTGCCATCCTCGAGCACATAGCTGTCGCCCCGGTCGATGCGTGGCGCTTCCGCCAGATCAACGAGCACATCCAGCCCGCCGACGGTCTTTACCATTCCCCGGCGGCGTGCACGCTCCTCGTGGTCCAGCACCACCGTATCGGCGGTAGCGGCGTGAAAATGGCCGGCTTTCGTGGCGCGAAGCATGGGGTGGTCCTGATTGATCAACATCGACACCGATTCACCATGGCCGGCTTCGATCCGCAAGCCGGATCAGGCGCGGCGAAGGACCATAGCACGCTCTATGCCGCCAAGGTCGGGCCTGACCTCGATAACCTCGAAGCCCGATCCGTTTGCCAGACCGGCGACGTCCCCCGCCTGCCCGATGCCCAACTCCAGCGCCAGAAGTCCTTCCGGCTTGAGCAAACGACGCCCGTCCCGGAGTATAGCGCGGTAGGCATCAAGCCCGTCCGCGCCACCATCCAGCGCCAGATGCGGATCATGGTCGCGCACAGCTATCTCCAGCGATGCAATGTCGTGGTGGGGAATGTATGGCGGATTCGACACCACCAGATCGAAGCGCTCGTCGATCCCGGCCGCCCAGTCGCCTTGCTGAAAAGCCGCCCTGGTTGCCAGTCCGTTGCGCCTGGCGTTTTCCCGCGCAACCGCCAGCGTCGCCTCGCTCAGATCAACACCGATCCCGGTTGCAGCCTGATGCGCCGCCAGGAGGGCCAGCAGGAGCGCCCCGGTGCCTGTGCCCAGATCGAGAAAGCGCAACGGGGAATCCGCCCGCGCCAGATGGTCGCAGGCGGCACGCACGACGGTCTCGGAATCCGGCCTCGGTGCCAGCGTGTCCGATGTCATCAGCAGATCGAGCGTCCAGAAGCCTCGATGCCCCAACACGCGGTCGAGCGGCATGCCGGTCAGACGCTTCGCGACGAAGGCCTGCAGTTTCGCCGCGTCGCCGGCGGCGTCCTCAATCATCCAGCGGGCTTCCAGACCGGCGTCCTCGCCAGCTACTGCGCGCAGGCGGCGGGCGAGATGGGCCGCTTGCGTGGTCACAGCCCGGCCTCGGCCAGAAGCGTCGCCTGATGGTCGGTGATCAGTGGCTCGACGACGGGATCGAGATCGCCAGCCACAATCTTTTCAAGCGAATAGAGCGTGAGGTTGATACGGTGGTCGGTGAGCCGTCCTTGCGGGAAATTATAGGTGCGGATCCGTTCGGAGCGGTCTCCCGAACCGATCTGTGCCTTGCGATCCGCAGCGCGCAGCGAATCGAGCCGCTGCCGCTCCAGATCGAACAGCCGCGATTTGAGCACCGACATTGCCTTTGCGCGGTTCTGGTGCTGCGAGCGCTGGTCCTGTGCAAAGACCACGAGGCCGGTTGGCACATGGGTGATGCGCACGGCACTTTCGGTCTTGTTGACATGCTGGCCGCCGGCACCGCCAGCCCGCATTGTCTCGACCCTGAGATCGCGCTCGTCAATAGTCACATCGACGTCAGTTGCCAGCGGCAGCACGGCCACGGTGGCCGCGGAGGTGTGGATGCGGCCTTGCGTCTCGGTCGCAGGTACCCGCTGAACCCGATGGACGCCGGATTCAAACTTCAGGCGTGCGTAGACGCCCTCACCTGATACCTCGGCGATCACCTCCTTGAAGCCGCCCATCGTGCCCTCGCTCTCCGACACGGGCTCCAGCTTCCAGCCGCGCAACGCGGCGTAGCGCTGATACATGCGGTAAAGATCACCAGCGAAAAGCGAAGCCTCGTCGCCACCCGTGCCGGCGCGGATTTCAAGGATGGCGCTGCCGGCGTCCGCCGCATCCTTCGGCAGGAGTGCCAGCCTGAGCTCACCGGTAAGCTCCTCGATGCGGGCCTCGATGGCCGGCAACTCCTCAGCCGCCATGCCCCGCATCTCGGCGTCTGTCGCCGTATCGGCTGCAAGCGCTTTGAGCTCGGCCCGTTCATGTTCGACGCTCCGCAGCGCGACCACACCCTCGATGGTGGCCGACAGCTCTGCCTGCTCCTTTGACAGGCGGACGAATTCCTCTCCCACCGCGCCAGCGGAAAGGCGCGCTGCGATCTCCTCGCCGCGGCGCAGGATGAGGTCGAGTTTTTCCGCCGGAAGGCTCACGCGCATCCTTGTCCCGAAAGCTTGTCACATCAACGTCGCGGCGATCTGCACGTAATAGCTCGCAGGGGCAAGCAGCGTATCGCCCGGGAATTCGAGACGGAATTGCGACATGCGTCACAAAACTGTCATGCCAGACCGTCAGGGGACGGTCGTCGTTCAAATGGAGATAGCCATGAACAAGTTGATCCTTGCCGCCAGCGCCTTGCTGGCCGCCACCACGCTTTCCACCGGCGCGTTCGCGCGTGACCAGATCCGGATCACCGGTTCCTCGACCGTATATCCTTTCACCACAGCAGTTGCCGAGCAGTTCGCCAAAGCAGGCGGCGGCAAGGCTCCCGTGGTTGAATCGACCGGTACGGGTGGTGGCATGAAGCTGTTTTGCGCCGGAGTTGGCGTCCAGCATCCCGACGTTTCGAACGCTTCGCGCCGCATGACAAAGGCCGAGTTTGCGGACTGCCAGAAGAACGGCGTGACCGCTGTCATCGAACTCAACATTGGCTTTGATGGCCT